>JADZBJ010000423.1 GCA_020852155.1 Saprospiraceae bacterium
AGGGCCTCACGAATATCCTTGACCCCGGCATTAATCGCCGACAACTGCACAAACGGCCGCTCCAGCAGTCGGGCAATGATCTGCGCCAGGGTAGTTTTGCCCACGCCCGGCGGCCCCCACAAGATGAACGAGGGTATCTTTCCTCGCTCAACAGCCTGCCGTAATACAGCCCCTTCACCGACCAGATGTTGTTGCCCAACATATTCGGCAAGGGTTTGCGGACGCATTCGTTCTGCCAGTGGAGACATTTTTTTAGTGGTTAGTGATTAGTGGTAAGAGGTTAGTTAATGAGTGAGTGCGTGAATGGGTGAATTTCAGTTAATGAAGTACATGGATACCCAATAGACACTCGCTTATCCTTCGTCTTCTTCGCTGTCGCAGTGGTAGTGCTGTTTGGGAGCAGAGGGGCGTTCGCCGCCTTCACCGCCTTTTTTGGCTGCCTGTATTTTCTGGATGATACGCGCGCGTTCGCGCTGCAGAACTTCCTGCTGACGGGCATCATCGGCTCTGTCGAAATACAACGCGCCATCTACCCAGGTTTTTTCTGCGCGGGCATAGATACTCAGCGGGTTGTCATTCCAGAGGACGAGGTCGGCGTCTTTGCCTTTTTTAATGCTGCCCATGTGGTCATCCACGTGGAGCAGTTTGGCCGGATTGATGGTCACCATATTCCAGGCGTCCACTTCGCTCATGCCCGCGTACATGACTGATTTGGCGGCTTCCTGATTCAGTCGGCGAGCCATTTCAGCGTCGTCGGAGTTAATGGAAACGACAACGCCTCGGTCGGCCATCATCTTCGCATTTTGCGGAATGGCTTCATACACTTCGTATTTGTAAGCCCACCAGTCGCTGAATGTACTGCCGCCAACGCCGTGTTTGGCCATTTTATCAGCCACCTTGTAGCCTTCCCGGATGTGTGTAAAAGTATTGACATTAAAGCCGAAACGCTCGGCCACGCGCATCAGCATGACAATTTCGGATTGCACGTAAGAGTGGCAGGTAATGAAGCGCTTTTTATCCAAAATTTCAGCCAAAGCCTCCAGTTCAAGGTCTTTTCGGTAGGGGTTACCTGATTTTTTAAGTTTTCCATATTCCTGGGCGCGCGTGAAATAATCCACAAATACCTGCTCGACACCCATGCGCGTCTGTGGGTAGCGCGTGCGGGTGTTTTCGCCCCAGTTGGCTTGTTTAACATTTTCACCAAGGGCAAACTTGATCTGACCGGGCCAGTTTTTAACCTTCAAATCCTCCGGCGCAACACCCCAGCGCAATTTGATGAGTTGCGTTTGTCCGCCGATCGGATTGGCCGAACCGTGCAACAAGTGCGAGGCCGTAACACCACCAGCCAATTGCCGGTAAATGTCACTGTCTTCCGAATCCAGGGCATCGCCGATGCGCACCTCGGCCGACGACTCCTGCGTGCCTTCGTTGATGTTCCGGCTGACGGCAATGTGCGAGTGCTCGTCAATGATGCCCGCGGTCAGGTGCATACCTGTACCGTCAATGGTTTGGGCCATCTTTGAAGCGACAATATTTTTACCGATGGCCTGAATTTTCCCTTCCGACACCAAAACGTCTGTGTTGGTCAACACGCCCTCCTTCTCGCCAGTCCAGACCGTGGCATTCCTGATGACAACGGGTTGAGCCATTGGCAACTCTGTGCGACCAAATGCGATAAATGGGTAAATCACCGAACCTGTTTCGGGTGTTTTTACCGGGTCTTGTTTGCCGGGTGCAGCAGCAGAAACCTTCACCCACGACGCATTCCAGTCAAACCATGAACCATCGGGGCGCGTGCCTTTGCCGCTCATAACGGGTTTCCTTTCAACTTCGGAAAAATAGCCCGACAGCGTTTGCAATTCCTTTTTCACGGTATCGGCAGACCAACTCAGCGTAACCAGACCGTTTTGGTAGGTAAAATCTACTTTTTGCTTGCGCTCACTTGGCGGATTTAGCAAATAGGCGTCAACAGCGCCATTTTTCATATCCAGTACCAAAGGCTGACCGGCCGAGCCACCCAGCGAAAGGTTGTATTCGCCGTAATAACCGGAAGGCAGCGATTTCGCAACATCCGTCACGGTGTAGCCTGCGCCTTTGACCCATGTTTCCAGGATTTTCGAATTTTTTTGAAAAACAGCGCCATCCGTGATGATGAAATTCGCCCATTTGCCCGCCTCAAGGCTCCCTACCCTGTCGTAAGTATTCAGAAAACTGGCAGGGTTATAGGTCAATGCTTTCAGGGCCATTTCTTCCGACAAACCATATTCGATGGCCTTGCGGAGTTGTTCCATGAATTTGCTTTTATCTTTCAAACCCGCCGCAGTCAATGCAAAAGAAATACCTGCCGCCTCGAGGCGACTGGCATTGGCGGGCGCTAATTCCCAGTGTTTGAGGTCTTTCAGGGGAACATTCAAGGCATCGTAAGGGTCGCGCACGTCATAGCCTTCCGGGAAATTCAGCGGAACGATCAGCGACTGGCCCGAAGCCTTGACGGCATCGAGGCGCTGGTATTCATCGCCGGCCGTTTTCACGATGTATTTCGTTCCGAACTCCTCGCCAATACGCTGAATGCGCAGGATGTCCAGTTTGTCGCCGGCTTCAAAAATTTGCGGTAGCGCCAGCGCAGCGTTCCACGCTTCGATGGAGAGGTTTTTCTCGGATTTATACCCTTCTGTTTTGTACCACTGTCCGTCGAGGAAAGTCTGCCGGATGAGGGCAATTACGCCGATCAGCGAACTTGGATAATCCTGCGTGCTGGTGCCTTTTCTGAACGACAGGTGATGGCTGGCTACGGGTGCAACCATGTTCAGATGTTCACGTTCGTCGCCCGGCACGACTAATGCGCCTGTTCCGCGTGAAATACCATCGTTTCGGTGCGTCAGCAGGGCGCCAAAGCCGTTTTTACGCCATTCTTCGGCGGTCTTGCTGTCGTTGGCGAATGCTCCGGAGGCATTATATTCTGTTTTTAGCGCTTCGTTCCAGGCATAAGCGCCTTTTTTATTGCTCAACTGTTGCGGGCGCTGTGTAGGCGCGTTGCCTTCTGCTTTTGGGTCAGCGAGTCCGTAGCCCGTAGCATACAAGTCAATAAATGCCGGATAAATGGTTTTGCCGGTTGCGTCGTGTAAAACGGCTTCTTTCGGCACATTGACATTCAGTCCTGACGCCACAATTTTACCCTCCCGAATGAGCAGTGTCGCCCCTTCTACACGGGTTTTATAATCCGTGTAAATTGTCGCATTGGTAAAGGCGTGAAGTCCGCTCCGCTGATCGGAGGGCGCGGCAACAGGAAAGGTTTGTTGCGCAAAAAGAAATTGAGGCAAAACAGCAAGGGCCGCAAAAAGCAGCCTGAGTCCGGCATTTTTCATGTGTAATGTTGTTTTTACGGCGGTGAAAATAGCACGTGACAAGGAATTTTTTGTGGAATTGGTCAATTGGTTATTTGTTGAACTGGTTATTTAGGCATTTGGCCGTCGCGTTAAACTCATTGCCATAAGGTGTAACACAATGCGCTTTTTCAAATCATCAAATCTCCGAATAACCAGTTCAACAAACACCTGAACTCCCTACCTTACTCCTTCAAAATCTATCCATGATGTCTATTAACCGCCTGTTGCTGCTTTTTTTGCTCATCTCCCAAGGACTGGCCGCCCAGAAAACCTGGATTCACTGCGGCAGACTTTTGCCCATGAGCGCCCCGGAGCGCGAGCGCGTCACCTTGATCCTGAATGGCAATAAAATCGAAACCATCTCCGACGGATACCAGACGCCGCCCGCCGACGCAACGTTCATTGACCTGAAAGACAAGACGGTGATGCCCGGACTGATTGACTGCCACGTTCACCTCGAATGGGAACAAAGTCGCACGTCGTATTCTGAAAAATACATCATGAACGACGCTGACATTGCCTTCAGGGCTGCGGTTTTTGCACAGCGAACGCTCAAAGCCGGATTCACAACCGTGCGTGATCTGGGTGGCTCCGGGGTAAACATCGCTCTGCGCAACGCCATCAATGCAGGCTGGGTACAAGGGCCGCGCATCCTGACCTCCGGGCGTATTCTGAGCATCACGGGCGGGCACGGCGACGCGACCACCGGCTCCAGGTGGGATTTGTTCGATCCGCCAGTACCCGAAATGGGTATCGCCGACGGCCCCGACGAGTGTCGCACTGCCGTACGCACTCAAATTAAACGCGGCGCCGACTGGATAAAAGTGTGCGCCACCGGCGGCGTCATCTCCCTGGCCCGCGACGGACGGCTGCCGCACTACGCTGCCGACGAACTGGCAACCATCGTCTCCACCGCCCGCGACATGGGCATTGACGTGGCCGCTCACGCGCACGGCGATGAGGGCATCCGACGCGCCGTAGAAGCAGGCGTACGGACCATCGAACATGGTACTTTCATGAGCGAAGCCACCATGGATGCCATGAAAAAACACGATACCTGGTACATTCCGACCCTGACCGCCGGTTGGGCCGTAACGGACAGCGCCAAATACGCCAAAGGGTTTTTCCCGGAAGTAGTCAGGGGAAAAGCCGAGGGCATCGGCCCAAAAATTGCCGCAACGACCTCAAAAATTTATGAAAAAGGGGTAAAATTCGCTTTCGGAACAGACGCCGGAGTCTTCCCGCACGGAAAAAATGCGCTGGAATTTGAATTCATGTCCAGGGCGGGCATCACCAATGCCGATATCCTGCGTTCGGCCACCCTGAATGCCGCCATCATGCTGCGCATGGACGACCGCATCGGCAGCATTGAACCCGGCAAACTGGCCGACCTGGTGGCCGTAAATGGCAATCCGCTGCAGGACATATCAGCCATGCAACGGATTGTATTTATTATGAAAGACGGAAAGGTGGTGATGTGATAATTACCCTTTTATCACTTTTAGCATTACCTGTTGCCCATTACAGGTAATACGCAGTGTATATACGCCTGCTGCCCATGCGCCTGTTTCCGGATATACATAATGCATTCCGGCAGTTTGATGGATTTGTGGCTGAATATCCTGTACCAGTCTTCCCATCGCATCAAACAATTGAATGGAAGCGTTACCGTCCTGAAGCATTTCATACTGGATCGTCGTGTATGATTCAAACGGATTCGGGAATGCAATGGCATTAAAGGGAGTAACAGCAGTTATGCCTGATCTGTCAGTAGAATTGTCAAGGAAGTACACGGTTGGCTGTGGTGTTTCGACCTCCTTTTTTACAAGTGGCCTTGCCGAAGTACAAGGATCGCAAGCCTGAATACGCGCGGTGAAATTGCAGCCTGCCTGTGCCCAAAATCCTGGTTTCAGTCGTACGCTTTCGCCAGCCAGAAAACGAGCAGTAGAACCTGCTTGAACGACCACATCGCCGGATGTTTCGACATTTATGCGGGCGCGATAGTCGCCGGAAGCAGGATTATCCGTGACAATATGATTTTCCGGGCAGTCAATTTTTACATCGTTGTCATTGATGTCAAAAAAGATATTACCCGTACCGATTACCATGATTCGACCAAACTGTGTGATGGCTGTAGGCGGAATGGGAACTGACTCCGAGCCGTCATTTGGCGTGTTTGAAGCCAGCAAAATAGAGAAGGTCTGCCCGCCATCCAGTGAAAGCCAGATGTCAACACCAGAGCAGTTTACAGGAGCAACATCAGTATTGGCTACAGCCCACTGAATCAATGTGCTTTCGCCAGCTAGCAGACAACTTGGTTCGATACCTATTCCGTTTACCCTGAAGGGGCCGGAATTACCATCCACCGTAACGACAGCCGATGCCTCATCGGTGCAGCCGCCCGTTGCCACATTGTCGCGTACCGTCACATTGAAATTCAAGGTACGCGCCACAGAAGGCAATACTTCCCATGTCGGAGAAATATTATCAAGCAAATCCGACAGATTCGGGAAGTAGCGCACTGGCGAAGCGGTTGGGAAAACCGATCTGAACACTGGCCCGTTTGGCGCAAGCGGCGACGGCGGGTGCGTAATCAGTTGGTTATCCATTTGCTCCCAGGTATACGTTAGCGAATTGCCATCGGGGTCGCTGCCTGATGCTTGAAGTCGGAAAGGCGTACTGGCCGGAATGACAAAGCTTGTGCCGCCCGATACACTGACGGAAGGAGGGTTGTTGCCCGTCGCCATCGTCGTCGGGCAGGTATTACCAGTGCCTGCGGTAATATAGTTGGCAATCTGCAACAAACTGAAGGTGTGAAAATATCTATCTCTTGACCCTTGTACATCGCTCGAACCGCATGTGCCGCCATAAGACATAATAGTGCTGCCGCTGCCGGGTTCAAATGCGGCAGATGGTGTCAACTGCCCAGCCAACCCGCAAGAGCCGGCGGCGCCTTCGTTAAAAGTATGGTTCGCGCCAAACTGGTGCCCGAGTTCGTGCATTTCCAGTACGAAATAACCGGCTGCATTGGAAGGGTTCATCACTGTAGCGCCGTCCGCTTTGTCGTTGTTGTTGCAGGCGTTGCCAATCTGTTGCGATAAACCATTGGCGCCCCCGTTTGCGCGTGTGCCATAAGCCCTGGCAACATCGTAATTGGCATCGCCGATAATGGCATCTACAACAACCTCGTTCTCGCCCGCCATGGTGCTGGCATTACCGTCGGTAAAGCCGTCTGTGGCGGCGTTGGTAAAGATCAGCAGGTTGTTATTAGCTATTAATTGCAACCGCACCCCGATGTCTGACTGATAAATACCATTAATGGAAGTTACCAACGTATTCAGGTTGGACATTACGCCCGTAACGCCGGTGGGGTCTAAAGGTAAATTGACAAAATCAGCAGTATATTCTGCTGTCGTAGCCAATGCAATACGATAGGTTCTCAGCTGGCAATCGCCAGCTTTTGCACTTTCCTGCGAAGGCGCAAAATCGCGAAGATTGATAGCCGCGCCTTCATTGCCGCATGAAATTTCAAGGTCTGAAAAGCC
>JADZBJ010000424.1 GCA_020852155.1 Saprospiraceae bacterium
GGATTTGCCCAAAGCCAGCGGCCGCACCAGCGATGGGCTGTTTTACCGGCACTGGAAATCCTGGCACGACTACGCCTACAGCCAGGTGTTTTATGTGGACTATGCCGATGGCAAAATGGTCGGCACACCGAAGAACATCATTAATGAGCCTTATGACAGTCCGCTGAGTCCGATGGGCGGCATGGAGCAAATCTGCTGGACGCCAAAAAGCAACATGATCGTCTATACTTGCCGCAAAGCCAGTGGCACTGCTGAAAGTAAGAGCACTAACAGCGATTTGTACTTCTACGAATTGAGCAGCGGACGCACGATCAACCTGACCGAAGGTATGCCGGGCTACGACCAGGACCCGGTCTTCTCGCCCGATGGCCGCTACATGGTCTGGACCAGCCTCGAACGCGCCGGCTATGAGGCCGACCGTCCGCGGTTGATGCTGTTAGACACATACACCCAACAACGCACCGAACTGACTGAAGGCTGGAAATACGAAGCCAACCATCCGGTTTGGGCGCCTGACGGCAAATCGTTGTATTTCTTGAGTGCGGAGGATTTTACTTACCAAATCTATCAACTGAACATTGAAGATCGCAAGATTACCCGCCTGACTTCGGGGCAGCGGGACTACACGAGTTTCAAGGTGGCAGGTGGTCAGTTTATCGCTACACAGGTTTCCATGACGCAACCTGCGGAAATTTATACGATTAACCAGGCGACTGGAACATCGCGCCGCCTGACCAATGTCACCGACGATGTTTGGCGCGGCCTGGCCAGTGCCCAAGTGCGCCGTATGGCCGTAACGACCTTCGACAACAAGACGATGAATGTGTGGATGATTCTGCCACCGAATTTCGATCCAAACAAGAAATATCCAGCCATTTTGTACTGTCAGGGCGGCCCGCAATCGGCCATCAGTCAGGGCTTTTCCTATCGCTGGAATTTCTCGCTCATGGCGGCTCAGGGTTATGTCGTGATTGCGCCTTGTCGCAGAGGTATGCCTGGTTCAGGACAAGCCTGGAATGACGCCATCACTGGCCGATACGACGATGCCATGCGGGATATGTTGTCAGCCGCCGATGCAGCCGCCAAAGAACCTTATGTGGATGCTACGCGTATGGGCGCTGTGGGTGCGAGTTTCGGTGGTTTTGCCGTCTATTGGCTGGCGGGAAATCACCAGAAGCGTTTTAAAACCTTCATTTCGCACTGTGGTATGTTCAATTTTGAAAGTTTTTATGGCGCAACGGAAGAGGTCTGGTTTCCGAACTATGACTTTGAAGGCGCTTACTGGCAGTCCATCGAGCCACGTATGTACCGCGAAGTGAGTCCGCACCTTTTTGCGAAAAACTGGGACACGCCGATCATGGTCATTCACAACGAACTGGATTTTCGGGTGCCATTTGGTGAAGGCATGCAGGCGTTTCAGGTGGCCCAACTCAAGGGCATCCCGTCGCGACTATTGACGTTCCCGGATGAGGGGCATTGGATGAGCAAGCCTCAAAATTCATTGCTTTGGCAGCGGGAATTTTTTGGGTGGTTGGATAAATATTTGAAACGGTAGGGGTGATTTTTAATAAATCGCATTGAATCGTACCTATCACCTATCGTAAATTGTATTTCGTAAATCGTGTTTCGTGTTTCGTGTATCGCGTAGAGGCGTTGCATGCAACGCCTCTAAGCGATACACGAAACGATAGGTTGTTTTTCAAAATGAAATAAAAAAAGAGGGTGTATCATGTCGTAATGATACACCCTCGTCAATTTGAAACAGCAGGATTTTATTTCACTCCAAAATCCTTGCGAATTTTGTTCAACGCGCTACCTGATTGTACCCACTCGATTTGCTGATCGTTGTAGGTATGATTCACATCGAAGGTTTCGGATGTGCCATCAGCATGGTCGAGGCGGATTTGCAGTGATTTGCCCGGAGCAAATTTGTCAAAGCCCAGGATGCTCACTTTATCGTCCTGACGCACCTTGTCGTAGTCGGCAGGGTTAGCGAAAGTCAGCGCCAGCATACCCTGTTTTTTCAGGTTGGTCTGGTGGATACGTGCGAAGGATTTTACCACAACGGCTTTCACACCGAGATAGCGTGGTTCCATGGCAGCGTGTTCGCGGCTGGAGCCTTCGCCGAGGTTTTCCTCGCCGAAAATGATCGTACCGATACCTTTTTTCTGATACATACGCGCCGAAGCCGGAACTTCCATGTATTCGCCTTTTTCCAGGTTGAATACCTTGTTGCGCTCGCCGTTGAAGAAGTTTTCAGCGCCGATGTAGCAGTTGTTCGAGATATTTTCGAGGTGACCGCGGTATTTGAGCCACGGGCCGGCCATAGAAATGTGGTCGGTGGTGCACTTGCCTTTGGCTTTAATCAGCACGCGCATGCCTTGTATCTCGTCGTTGGTGATGGGCTTGAATGCTTTGAGCAGTTGCAGGCGCTCTGAATCTTTGGCAACGGAGACTTTCACCTTGCCGCCGCTTTTGGCCGGAGCGATATATCCTGCATCTTCCACGGCAAAACCTGCTTTGGGCAGTTCGATGCCTTTAGGTGGATCAAGTTTCACCTGTTCGCCTTTTTTGTTCGTCAGTGTGCCGCGTTTTGGATTAAACGTCAGGTCGCCGGCGATGGCAAAGGCTGTAACGATTTCAGGCGATGCTACGAATGCGTGTGTGTTCGGGTTGCCGTCGTTGCGCGAGGTAAAGTTGCGGTTGAACGACGTCATGATTGAGTTGGGGCGTTTCATGTCATCCATGTGACGCGCCCATTGACCGATGCAAGGGCCGCAGGCGTTGGCCATGACGACGCCACCAATGGCTTCGAACTCTTTCAACAGACCGTCGCGGTCAGCGGTGTAGCGAATCAGTTCCGAGCCGGGCGTGATGGTGAATTCTGCATTCACTTCAATACCTTTTTCCTTGGCCTGACGAGCAACAGATGCTGCGCGCGTGAGGTCTTCGTAACTCGAGTTGGTGCAGGAACCGATCAGGCCCACTTCCAACTTTTGCGGATACTTGTTTTTCTTGACGGCGGCTGCGAATTTGGAAAGCGGCCATGCCAGGTCTGGCGTGAACGGGCCGTTGATGTGCGGCTCCAGTTTGCTCAGGTCAATTTCAATTACCTGATCGAAGTATTTTTCAGGATTGGCGTAGCACTCAGGGTCGCCGGTGAGGTAGTCGGCTACCTTGTTGCACATAGCGGCTACTTTTGAGCGGCCGGTGGCTTTGAGGTAACGCGCCATGCTCTTGTCATAGCCGAAGGTTGAGGTCGTAGCGCCAATTTCTGCGCCCATGTTACAGATGGTGCCTTTGCCGGTAGCGCTCATGCTTTGAGCGCCGGGGCCGAAGTATTCCACGATCGCGCCAGTACCGCCTTTTACGGTCAGGATGCCAGCTACTTTCAGGATTACGTCTTTAGGCGATGTCCAGCCGCGGAGTTTACCCGTCAATTTTACACCGATCAGTTTTGGCATTTGCAGTTCCCAGGCC
>JADZBJ010000425.1 GCA_020852155.1 Saprospiraceae bacterium
CGCGGATTTGGGAAACGCGGATTACGCGGATTTGGGAAACGCGGATTACGCGGATTCAGCAACAATAAGCGCTCTCATAAACAGCGACAGGCTTGATCAGGGTCGCGGGCGTTGCGCGAGAGGAAAGATATAAAATGGTTGGGCCTCCTTTTTCTCGACTATAGGATATGATGTAATCATCCAGACCGTCGCCATCCAGGTCTCCAATAAAACTGATATCCTGAGGAGTGCCGTAATGTAGCGGGTTAAGCAATGCCTGACGGAATTCGTGCACCAGGTATAGTTTTCTATATTCTGTTGGATAATCCTTGTCTTTAATTTTTTCAATATCCATACGGATGGAAAAACGGTTTAATTCTTTTTGAACTTCAGATAAAGGCGTCTTACCATAATATCCAACATCTACACGTGACGCCCTGATTTTAACCTTCTTTTTCAGGGTTGCGGTTTTTGTGCCGATAATGAATTGCAGATTTTTTTCCTCCGATGCATGTGTGATCTGCGCACATGTCATATCATCCCAGTCTATGTAATAACTAACGTCAATTTTCCGCGCAATAAGAGTGCTATCGTTTTCTTTGAAATAACCATACCATGTCCAAAGGTCAGGATTGTGTACATTTCCATAAACACAATTACAATAGTTAAACAATAACCTGAACTCATCGCTGTCCTTAAATTCATCGTGGAATTTCCCTTTCCCTATATGACTTAAAAAAATATCAAGCGCATAGCCTGTTTGGCCGTGATATTTGACTTTAACCCAATGACCCATGATTTTTCTCTTATGAGGAGTATAATCAAGGGATGGGATAACTACGCTGTCTATCTTCCAGGATTTATTGCTCACATATTGTACACTATCGCCAAAGGGAATGTTCGCAAGGATTTTGGCGTTTTTACTCGGCTTTTCCCGAAGATTAAGTCCGCCGTTGGCGATGACCTGATTGGCATATTCATTAACTTCCATCATCTGACCGAAAGCGACAGACAGGCAGGTTGACAATAGGGCCAACAACAGGGTGCATTTGATTTTCCAGTTCATGTAGTAAGTGGTATTTTTCTGTAAAGTAAAAGGGATAAAACCGATTGCGCAAATATTAGATACGCGGATTGGGCGGAGAAACGCGGATTGCGCGGAGAAACGCGGATTACGCGGATTTTTACGGATTGCGCGGATAGAACCGATTGTGCTGATTTATTTCAACAAAAAAGCCCCGACAAGGGCGCAAAGCAGGACATTCTGTTGTGAATGTTACCACCTTGCACTCCTGTCGGGGCGTATGAGGGTTATCTGGATTAATTTCCCGCAGATGACGCAGATTCAATGCGATTTCCCCAAAACAAACCTCCAAATAACCAAATCCCCAAATAAACAAATAACCACTTTACTTCACCACCACGCGGCTCACTGCGCTGCCTTTTTCACTTTCGAGGCGGAGCATGTAAACACCCGATGGCAGGTTAGCCACGTTGAGGGTAATGACGTTGCCGGTAGTCAGTCCGTTGCTGCTGCGTTCAGCAGCCAGGCGACCGTCGGTAGAGTACAGCACTGCGCGAACAGGGCCATTGACTGACTGGCTGAGGCTGACATGCAACAGTTCGTTGGCCGGATTAGGTACGGCCAGCATTTCGATGCCTGAAGTAGCAAGCAGGTCATTGGTACCGACCGTCAGCGGATTGACAAAAACGCCATGTTCCGGCGTCGTAGCGCAGGCCTGGTCGCCAGATGCGTCTGTTACGCAAGCTTCGCTTTCGTAGTTGAGCAGGTCGAGCATTTCCACGTCATCCACAATCCAGCCAGCGTCGTTGACGGTACCGGCTGCGCTGGTGCCGAAGCGGAAGCGGAAAGTGATGTTTTTGCCAGCGTAGTCACTCAGATCAATGTATGACTGTTGCCAGCCATTGGAACTACCGGAGAAACCGGACAGGAATGGAATGGTGAATGTCTGATAATCCACTGCACTGGTGTAACCATTGCGGATGAGTCTATCCTTCGGAATGCGCACAAACTTTGGATTTGGCAGCGTCAGGTCCTGAATTTCCACGAAACCGGCGTCAATGCCTTTTTGGGTATTGAATTGATGCCAGAAGCGCAGTATGGGCTGATTACCAGACACCTGCAAGGTGCGGGTAGTTTCCAGCGTGAAATCAGATTCTACATCAACGGCGTTGGCTTTCCATGCGCTGCTGCCGGTTTTCACGACATCTGTCTGGAGGTAAAACAGTTCCGTACCCACAGAACCACCGCTATACCACTCGTCTTCTGTTTCCAGTTCGTCGCGGAACAGGCGTGTCGAGCCGAAGCCAGAGCCGCTTTTTGCAGAATAAGTGACTTGTTTTACCTGACCGGATGGCATATCGCCCAGATTCCAGGTAATAACGCCGTTAGCGTATGTACCGTTATTGGAAATGGACGTTGGCGTCAGGCCGAAAGAAACATTTTCCGTTACGACCACGCCGGCGGCTGTTTCATCCTTATGGTTGGTAATTTTAATGGTAAATGATGCAGTGCCTTCCGGCTCGATCGTTGGCGTATCGGTTGTTTTTGAAATTTTCAACTCCTTGACGCAAGTCGGAATCGGATCGAAATTTTCAGTACCGTCTGTCGCGCTGTCTTCGCTGCCCTGGTCTGCATTGACGCCTAATCCGCGACGCGCGAATACGCTGTAAATCAGGCAGGTGTCGGCGTTGTTGTAATTAATTTCATCGGCCAGGAGGATAGCATCGCGACCTGATACGAAGCCCGGATTGCAAGGCTGCATTTTCATACCGTCCATCACTAATTGAATGGCGCGGGCGTTACCGCTGTTCGGGTTGGTCAAATTGGCGTCATAGCCGTATTTTTCAACCATTGCCCAGTAAAGGTCCCACAACATGGCAGTCCACACTTCGCCTGTGGCGTGTACTTCAGGGTTGGCGGCCACTGTGGCATAAGTCACAGGGCTAATGCTCATATCCGTCGAGTAAGGGTAACGGCGGATGCCTGTACCATCGTTGTCCTGACGCAAAACGTAAGTACCGATGCCTTGCTTTTGATTGCCGACATCACCAGGTTCAACGGAAGTAATCAGGCTCATGAAGTCGCTCCAGCCTTCGCCCATTTGCTCGGCATTGCCAAGGCAGCTAAAGCCGTTGCCTGTCAGGCGGTTGCTGATGCCGTGACCGTATTCGTGGGAGATAATACCATTATCGAAGTCGCCATCCAGCTGATCTGGGCCACCTGTGCCTGCTGCGATACCAAAGGACATATTCAGGCCGCCAGCACCGGCGTATTGACGGAGCAAAGCGCATTGTGAAACGGTCATCATGACCACCGGAATGGTGACTTGTGCGCCAACTGCGCCCGCGCCCATGGCGATAGTAGCGTCGTCAAAGTTGCAGATAACGCAACCAATCGCGCCACCCTGTTCGGCTTTCAAGGCTTTGAGGCCAAACTCGCAACCACCGCGGTCAATCATGGCGATTTTGCCATTCACATCATTCTGTGGGCCCTGGCAACCCCAAGTCGGGTCATTGCTGCCATCATCCATCACCACCACATCACCTGTGATGAGGTTGTCATCAATCTGGTAACCCCATGATGTAGTCGCTGCGGCGTAAGGGCCAATCACTACGTTTGGAGCGTTGACCGTGACAGGACGACCACCCTGACGATTCCACTTATACATCTGCATACGGCCGTTGCTACCGTCTTGTGGCGTACTGAAGTTAGCATTGTCTGTACCGCTGCCGTCGAGGGCTTGCGCATACACTTCGTCGCCACCTGAGCCACCCTGGCCATAGTTGTTAGCCTGGAAGTTTCCGGCTTCGGCATCAAACCCAAAACGAGCGCCAATATCGTGCATCATGTTGTTCATGTAGAACAGGTTCGTGATAGCAGCATCGGCATTACCCGCGGGTTCAGCATTGGGGTCGTATGGAAAGTCAAAGAGAAGGTTCACGCCACCATTCGCTGATTCAGCGGCCGTAGGTGTGTCATCGCTGGTCGCATCATTAAACGCCCAGGCGTTATTACCCCGTGTGTAGGTATATTCAGCGCCTGCCTGGCCATTGGTATCGTGCCAGCCGTAAGGCGAATAGGTTGGGTCGTAAGGGTTGGTGACCAGTGTACGGTCGCCATGTGCCGGGCTTTCTGCCGGAATCGGGAAGATATTGTATGTTTCGTCAACCAAAACCTGCGGAGAGGCCGGAGTATATTGTGTTTTGGCAGCGCTTTTTGCAAATTCCTTGCAATCCTGATTGTCGCTGTCGATGCGGTGCGGATGTCCGGCCTTGCAGTATTGCGTATGGTTTTGCTGCTTCAGGATGCGTCCTGTCTGGGCATCCACGACGAGCGACCACAGGTCGGAAGTATTGCGCTGGTCAATTTGAACATCCCAAGCCAGTCGTGCATTGCCATTTTTTTCAATGTGGTAGCAAATGCTGACAGGCACCGGTTTTTTAGAAAAATCGCCTGCTTCAAAGACCCAGTTGCGGTCATTGATTTTTTGAGCAACGACAGGCGTTTGAACATTAGCAAAACCGATTTGGGCGGCTGCCATTTGTACGGCTTGTGCAGCGCCCAAGGAAGGCATGGTGGTGTTGGCTTTGCCGCGCAAACCGGTAATAAAATCGTGACCGAGGTGGGCGACTTTACCGTTTGGCGTTACGTGCAATCCGAACAGTCCGTTGCGCACTGGAATACCAGCCAGCTGTTGTTGTACCCAAACGTGTGTCACGCCGTTGTGTTTGGTCGTGTATTCACGAATAACTTTTACATCAGAAACATCTTCAGCACTCAATTCAAATTGAGCCGGTGATCCCTGAAGGTAACGAAGGGCAATTTCGCGTGCATTGCGCACAGGCTCCTGCGCTGTCAGTGCCGTCAGCAAAAGCAGGAAGAGAAATGTCAGCAAGGCGGGTCGCTGAGAGCAGTAAGGATTTGTCATGCGTAGATCAGACTTTTGATTGGAAAATATCGAAGAAGAGGGCAGCACACAAGCAATTCATCTGTGGTATTGCGAGTAAAATCGCCATGAATGCTAAACACGCTGTTTTTTGAAATGTCAATATTTTGCGTCGTTAGCAGTATTGCCGATTCGCCAAAATTGCACTGTTTTCATGCCTGTGCGTCACGCTCCGAATGGTCAAAGGTAATTGTCTGATTTTTTTTCAAAATGCGAGTTTGCACATTTGTCAAAAATAGCAAGGTTGGTTGCTAATGATGAATGATAAACGATGAATATTTTGCAATTCGTTGTTCATCATTGCCTTACTGGATTCTTTATCAAACGCCCGCTTCAGAAAAAGTTGTCCTCCTGAACGCAGTGAAGGATCTGGTC
>JADZBJ010000426.1 GCA_020852155.1 Saprospiraceae bacterium
ATGAGTTGAAATTCGATGGTGAGTTTACCTTCCTGTCTGGGGCGCAGTCCGTGTTCGATGGCATTTTCCACGAAAGGCTGAACGATCATGGTTGGCAGCATCAGTTCTTCGAGGTCGGCATTAGGCGGCGTAATGATCTGAAAATCAAGGCGATCACGAAAACGCAATTTTCTGTTGATGTCCAGATAACGTTCCAGAAACTCCACTTCCTGTTCCAGCGACACCTCTTCCAGTTCGGAATATTCCAGCGTGTGTCGCATCATTTTGGCAAACTTGGCGAGGTAAGATTCGGCGTCGGCATTGCGGCCGGACGTAACGAGACCCTGAATGGCGTTCAGGGAATTGAACATGAAGTGCGGGTTCATTTGCGCCCTTAATGCCCGCAGTTGAAGCCCGGCCACGCGCAGTCGGGCCATTTGCGACTCCTGCCTGCTGCGTTCGAGTTGGTGGCGCACTTCGATTTCCTCGCGTTCGGTATCGCGCAGGGCGTCGAAGTGTTTCGAGTTAAAATCCGTCGCTTTTTTCTGCCAGTCGTAGGCTTGTTCATATTCGCCTTTTTCGGCGTGAAAACCAGCCAGGTTTTGACAAATCTGGCTCAAATGGTACAGGTCTTTCCCTTTTTGGCCGTATTCCCAGGCCAGTTCGAAGTGGCGCAGGGCCGACACATCATCATCGAGTTTGGCAAACATACCCGCGCGCCAGTTTTCGATTTTCGACAGGCTGGCGAAATCGGATTCCAGCCTTGGCGGGTCGTATTGCGCCGCGGCTTGTCCGAACAGGTTCAGCGCTTTGACGGCATTTCCGCCCATCATGGCGACGATGCCCAGGTTACTCAAGGCATGCGTTTTGGCTTCCGACTCGGTTACATCCACTACTTGCAAGACGCGTTCAAAGTGGATTTGCGCCTGTTCAAAATCGTTGCGCGCCAGGGCTGCCCGTCCGGCATTCAGGTAATGCCAGGCCAGCCGCGGGCGAAGTCGGTATTTTTCGACAATGGGCAGAACGCTTTGATAGGCATCGAGACTTTTCTCGTTTTCGCCCAGGCGTTCGTACAGGTCGCCCAGGCCGCTTAGAATCAGCGTTTTGATAAAATAATCTTTGAGCGGCGCATTGAGCGGCAACCCGATCTGGTGTTTCTGGGCTTCGAGCAATGCGTCAAGCGCGTGTCTTGTGTTACCGAGGTGCAGGTACAAAAACCCTTCGCGGCAGGTGATGTGCGCGCGAAGTGATTCGCGGCTGTTTTCGCTGAGGTGTTTGCGGGAGCGTTCGAGGGCTTGTTCGGCTTCTTCCCAGCGGCGTTGATTGAGGTACGTCGCGGCAATATCCGCCCAGGTTTCTGCCAGGCCATCCGAATCCACCAGACTTTCGAGGATACCCAGCGCCATTTGCGCGTGCATGAGCGATTGATCGTACCGGCGCCATTGATTTTCCAGAAAAGCCGCGCTTCGATGATACGACAGGCGCACATCGAAAGGGCTTCTTGGCGACAGCAGTCCCGTCAGTTCGTTCATAGCGGCCTTGGCCTGCTCAAAGTCGGTAAAAACCCAACGAGAGAGGTTGTCGCTCAGGCGATGCAACAAGGCATTGGAATCAGGTTGAATGACGGACATAAATTATAAGGTACGCTGAGAAACACGTCGGGCGGCTCGCAAATGTAGCAGAATCCTGATTTTTTCATACAGATCACGCTATTCAAGCAGCAGAATAGCTGGTTCTTTGTGCCGTACATTTATGACACACCCATTAGAGGTTGTTATTTCAAATAAACAATGAAAAAAACGCTTATTTTGTTGTCTTGCGCCCTGTTCGCCTTCCCTTTTTGCAAAAGCAGTAAAATCACTGATGCGCCCAAACCGCCTGAAACTTACGGCGCAGTGGCCGAACAGCCGATTGTGTCCACAATGACCATTCCGGTCAGTATTTCTGTGGATGATCTGGTGAGGTCGTTGAATACAAAATTCAGTAATCAGGCGCTCTTTGAGGATTATTCGTTTACGGACAACGGCAATGACGGCCTGATGATGAATGCCTGGAAAAGCCAGGATATCACCTTGTTTTTGAGTGGAAACACTATAAAATACCGCGTTCCACTCAAAATCTGGCTAAAAAAAGAGTTGCTCCTGGGCGCTGCAGCCGAAGCGGAAGGCGATCTTGCCCTGAGTTTCAAAACGACTTTTTCGATCTTGCCAGACTGGTCGCTGTCCACGCAAACCGAGGTGGAGTACCACGAATGGATTTCACGTCCGGTATTGAAAACAGGCCTGGGTAATATCAGTGTTGAAACGGTTGCCAACCTGGCGCTCAATCGGAGTAAAAAGACCCTGGCTAAAACGCTCGATCAGGTAGTTAGCCAGCAAATCAGCCTGAAACCTTTTGTACAGGAGGCCTGGACGGCTATTCAGGAGCCAATTCTCTTTGATACAGCCTATCAAATGTGGGTTAAAACAACGCCTATCGGTATCGCCATGACGCCGCTCAGCACCTTGAATAATGTCATCAAAGCCAAAATCGCTGTCGAATGCCATAATGATGTGCAATTTGGAGCGAAACCGCTTTTCCGGGAAAATGCCAATGTGCCGCCGTTGCGACAAATTACGGACGCACCCGACGAGTTCATCATCCGCGTAGCCACCGATGTGCCCTACCCTGAAGCGGAGGCTATCGCCAAGGGAATGATGGTGGGGCAGGTGTTTGAATCCGGGAAAAAGAAAGTAAAAGTGGAGGATATTCAGTTGTGGGGCAACAATGAAAAAATCGTGGTCAACACGAAGTTAAGCGGCTCGTTTAACGGGAATATTTACTTCATGGGCAAACCTGCCTTTGACCCCGTGAAAAACCAGATTGACGTTAAAGACCTGGATTTTCATGTGGATACCAAGAATTTCCTGCACCGAAGCGCAGCCTGGATTTTCCAGGGGGCTATTCGCAAACAAATGGCGGCTGCCATGGCATTCCCGATGGATGAAAACATTAAATCCATGAAAAGCGCCATTCAGGAAACGCTGAATTACTATGAAATTCAGCCGGGCGTCGTGCTACAGGGCACACTCGATTCCGTTTCAGTGGAAAATGTACGACTTACGCCTACCAGCATTCGCGTCAACCTGTTCAGCAAAGGCAAGGTGAATGTGGATGTGAAGGGATTATAGGATTGATTCGATTAAGTCCGATTGATTCGATTAATTCGATTTTTTACCACGCAGGCACTAAGAATCACGAAGAAACACTAAGAGGTTGTTTAAAATTCACTCACTGTTTCAAAAAGGCATCTTTTTGAATCCAGCAGGGAAATCTAAACAACCTCTTAGAAAATCCGCGGAAATCCGCGTTGCTTGCATCCGCGTTATCCGCGTTCCATCTACACTACGAGGGCAATCGAATCAATCGGATCAATCGGACCTAATCGAATCAATCAACTCAATCCGTCAAGACTTGTGGTACAAATTGCTTGTACACGCCTGATTGCATTTTTTCGCGTACGGCAGTGAAGGCTTCCAGGGTGATATTGATATCCTCTTCGGTATGCGCCGCTGTCGGGATCAGGCGAAGAATAATCATGCCCTTTGGAATGACCGGATAGACAACGATGGAACAGAACACGCCGTAATTTTCGCGCATGTCTTTAACGAGCGCCATGGCTTCCTCTACTTCGCCGTGCATGTAAACCGGTGTTACGCAAGTGTTGGTATCGCCGATGTCAAAACCGCGCTCGCGGAGGCCACTTTGGAGCATCCGAACATTGTTCCACAGTTTTTCACGCAATTCAGGACGGTCGCGCAGCAATTCAAAACGCTTGAGCAAGCCTTCTACCAGCGGCATGGGCAATGATTTGGCGTAAATCTGCGAGCGCATGTTGTATTTCAGGAACTGGATAATTTCAGGCTTGGCCGCCAGGAAACCACCGATCAGCGCCATACTTTTCGCGAACGTACTGAAGTAGATGTCAATGTCGTCAATGACATTTTGCTCTTCGGCTGCACCGGCGCCGGTTTTACCCAGCATACCGAAACCGTGCGCGTCGTCAATGAACAGTCGGAAACCGTATTTTTCCTTGAGGGTGCAGATTTCGCGCAATTTGCCCTGGTCGCCGCGCATACCGAATACACCTTCTGTAATCACCAGAATACCGCCTTCTGTACCGTCGGTGAGGCGTTTGGCGCGTTCGAGGCACTTTTCCAGGCTTTGGATATCGTTGTGCAGGAAGGCAAAGCGTTTGCCCATGTGCATACGCACAGCATCCACGATGCAGGCGTGGCTTTCAGCGTCGTACACCACGACGTCGTGGCGGCTCAACAAGGTATCAATAGCCGACAAAACGCCCTGATAACCATAGTTGACCAACAGGCCGGCTTCTTTACCGACGAAATTCGCCAATTGCTGCTCTAATTTTTGGTGTTGCTTGGTTTCGCCAGACATCATACGAGCGCCCATCGGATAGGCAAATCCCCAGCGTGCTGCTGCTTCTGCATCAGTTTGGCGCACTTCAGGATGATTGGCGAGTCCGAGGTAGTTATTGATACTCCAGCAGACAACTTCACGACCTTTAAAAGTCATTCGGTTGCCGAGTTCGCCTTCTAATTGAGGAAACATATAATAGCCTTCTGCAACGTCGGCGTATTTGCCCAGCGGGCCGGCGTGTTTGAGGATGCGATCAAATAAATCCATAATGGTAAGCGGATA
>JADZBJ010000427.1 GCA_020852155.1 Saprospiraceae bacterium
TTCGCGGGTAGCAGATCCTTCACTTCGTTCAGGATGACAACTCTTGCCGAATAAACAAATAACCAAATCCCCAATTCAACAAATCCCCAACTCAACAACCCAACAAAATAACCAACTCAACAACCACACAATAACGTGAGCCAACCTGTACAATCATCTCCACCGGCCGGTCAAATGAACAATCCTTCGACGATACAGGGTTGGGCTTTTTTTGACTGGGCGAACTCCGCTTATGCGCTCGTCATTACGGTGGCGATTTTTCCGGGTTATTTCCTGAGCCTGACCAATGACACGGTCAATATCCTGGGCTACCGCATGAGCGATTCCACCCTTTATGCCTGGAGTATTTCGCTGGCGTATTTGGTCATTGCGCTGTTGTCGCCCTTGCTGTCAGGCATTGCGGATTATGGCGGGAAAAAGAAGGTTTTTCTGCGTTTTTTCACGACTTTAGGCGCTTTAGCCTGTATTTCGTTGTTGTTTTTCACCGGCATGCCTACGCTTTGGGTCGGCGTCACGGGATTTATCCTGGCGACGATTGGCTTTGCGGGTGGTATTGTGTTTTACAATTCCTTTTTGCCTTTGATTGCCACTGAAGACCGCTATGACGATGTGAGCGCCAAAGGGTTCAGTTATGGATTTATCGGTAGCGTGATCCTGCTGGTTATCAATCTGGTGGTCATCATGAAATACCAATGGTTTGGCTTTTCGGATGGCCTGCGCGCTGTCCCGACGGCCTTCGTGATGGTCGGACTTTGGTGGATTGGTTTTGCGCAGATTCCGTTGAAAAGGCTGCCTGAAGACAAGCCGGATAAACCGCAGGTGAATCTGATGAGTAAAGGTTATCAGGAACTGGTCAAGGCATGGCATCGTTTGCGGCAGGATTCCAACACGCTGGCATATTTGGGGTCGTTTTTTTGCTTCAATGCCGGCGTTCAGGCTGTGCTTTTCCTGGCATCCACCTTCGCTGAAAAAGAACTGGGTTTTTCATCAACCGGATTGATTTTTCTGGTGTTGATACTGCAATTGGTAGCCATTGGCGGTGCAACATTTTTTGCGCGTGTTTCGGGGAAAAAAGGCAACAAGTTTTCAATTACAGTCATGCTCGTGATCTGGATGGCCATTTGTTGTGTGGGGTATTTTGTCCAGACGGGCGCTGATTTTTATATGTTGGCCGGAGCCGTTGGCCTGGTGATGGGCGGGATTCAATCATTGGCACGTAGCACTTATGCCAAGTTACTTCCTGAAAACACGCCTGATACCGCTTCTTATTTCAGTTTTTACGACGTTGTGGATAAAATTTCAACGGTCATAGGTACTTTCACTTTCGGATTTGTTGAACAACTGACAGGCGGTATGCGCAATTCAATTCTCGCACTGACTTGCTTTTTCTTCATTAGCCTGATCGTCCTGCGGCGCGTACAAATCAAACGAATGCCTGCCAGTGCCTGAAAAGGCGGTATGGCTCAAAACCATTATGACTTCCTGACAATCAATAAAATCAATCCTGCAAATCTTCAAAATCATTGTTTGCACATGAAAAATAACTTACTCGTTGCTTTTGTCCTCCTGTTTGTGGTCAACAGTTTTCTGAACGCCCAAAATGCCGGTTGCGACGGCTCGCGCTATATTGACGACGTGTTTACGACCGTCAAGAAGACATCCACAGTTTATGGCCCAGCGACAACGCACTTGGGCCAGGTGGTAAACATGGCGATTGATATTTACGAACCTGAAGGCGATGCCCTCGGCGCTCGTCCGGTGGTGGTGCTGGCTCACGGCGGCAGTTTTGTGCTGGGCAACAAAACGGATATGAAACCCTGGTGCGAACTGTTGGCCAAAAAAGGCTACGTTGCTGCCAGTATTCAATATCGCCTGTATCCATTTGTGGTGTTAGGCTTCCCGGCTTCGATGGCGATTTTTGATACAGCCGTTAAGGCTATGGGCGATATGAAAGCCGCTGTTCGATTCTTCAGGGAAGATGCCGCCACCAACAACCTCTATAAAGTAGATGTCAACAACATCTTTGTAGGTGGATACTCTGCTGGCGCTGTGACGGCCTTGCACACTTCTTACTTTGATGTCAATGACGAAATTCCGGCCTTTTTGCAAACGATGGTGACCAACAATGGCGGCTTCGAAGGCAATACTGGCTCAACAGCCAACAAAACCTACTACTCTGGCAGCAAGGCTGTAATCAATATGTCGGGCGGACTGTACCGCAGCACCTGGATTGACGCCAACGAATCGCCTTTGGTGAGTATTCACGGCACTGCCGACGGTACAGTAAATTATAATTACGGCCTTGCAGCCAACATCGCTTATCTCGAAGGCAGTAAACTGTTGCATGACCAGGCCAACGCTATCGGACTGTGGAACCAACTGACGACCGTACCCGGTGGCGACCACGGCGATATTTACACACAGCCCAATTATCAGATCTACCGCGATTCTTTCTGGAACAATGCTACGACGTTGATGGAATCATTGACCTGTGCTGCTGTCGGTACAACAGAAAGTGAATTGCGCACCGACTGGGCCATCGCACCCAACCCGATCAATGCCGGTGATGCCTTGCAAATCATGTTGCCGGATGACGCCAGCGCTGTACGCGTGCGTATTCTGGATGCTTTGGGTAAAGTCGCTTTTGAACAAAATAACGTACGCCAACAGGAGGCGCTGCATTGCGGACACCTGGCGAATGGCGTGTATTCAGTTGAAATTCAGGCTGAAACGTCAATGCGTTTTGCTGTGAAAAAACTGATTGTATCTCATTGATTGACAACGGTTTCCGTATTCGGTTTTGAAAATTCTTGTACTTCGTTTTTCTTCTATCGGCGACATCGTGCTGACGACGTCGGTGATGCGCTGTTTGCACCAGCAGATTGGCGCCGAGGTGCATTTTTTGACCAAACAATCCTTCGCCGGATTGCTAGATTCCAATCCATATGTACATCGCGTTTGGTCTTTCAAAAAGGAGCCAGACGAAGTGCTGGAACAGCTGCGTCACGAGTATTTCGACTGTATTATAGACCTGCACCACAACCTGCGCAGTTTGCGCCTGAAATGGCAATTGGGTCGCCCGTCAAAGAGTTTTGAAAAATTGAATATTCAAAAATGGTTGTTGGTCAACCTCGGAATTGACCGCATGCCCCGGGTGCATATTGTTCATCGCTATATGCAAACGGTCGCGCATTTGAATGTTCAGTACGATTCAAAGGGGCTGGATTATTTTATCCCGCCAACGACTGCCGATGTGGAAACGCTCACGCAAGGCCGGGTAAAGCCTTTTCAATATGCGGCTTTTGCCATAGGCGCGACACATGCTACCAAGCGACTTGCAGAAGAGAAAATACTGGAAATTTGCAGGCTTTCGCCAAACCTGCTGGTATTGCTCGGTGGCAAAACAGAAGCCGAAATCGGCGCCAGAATAGCGCAGCAGGCAGGCTCTAAAATAGTGAACCTGTGTGGCGCACTCAGCGTTGATGAATCTGCGAGAATACTGGAATCTGCTACATCGGTACTTACGCACGACACCGGAATGATGCACATTGCTGCGGCGCTGCGGCGACCTGTTGTGTCGGTTTGGGGCAGTACCGTCCCGGCGTTCGGAATGTATCCGTTTTATC
Source organism: Saprospiraceae bacterium (assembly GCA_020852155.1). Lineage (GTDB taxonomy): Bacteria > Bacteroidota > Bacteroidia > Chitinophagales > Saprospiraceae > M3007. Next base: position 3,627 of record JADZBJ010000427.1, read on the forward strand.
CGGATGGAACCGATCTGGAAAAGCGTTTTGAAATAAGCGGATTAAAATGCCGACCCTGCTCAAAAATCGGCTACGATCAATGCCCGAAAGGTCATTTCAATTGTATGCGGCAGCAGGATTCAAGGGACATTTCTCAGGCGCTTTCCTGACTTTTCAAATTGTATTTTTCAAATTTCAAATTTCAAATTGTATATTTCAAATCAAGAATATTGGCCATTTGAAATATTCAATTTGAAATTTGAAAAATAGGTGAGGAACAATTACTCCACGACGATTTTTTGCACTTTTGAACGGCCCTTGCTGCTGATGTGGGCTGTGTAAACGCCTTTAGGCAATTGGCTGATATCCAGTGAATTAATGGATTTCAGTGACGCTTGCATGGCGGGTTTGCCTTCCATACTGAACAGGATGAAATTGCCTTCAAAACCTTCTTCGAGTTCGATGTTCAGCACATCGTTGGCGAGGGTAGGGTAGATGCGGGCATTCAGCGCTTCCGGAGCATTGGTAGCGACGCTGGCAGATTTGATATAAACCTGTTTGGTCGCTTGTACTACGTTGTCGCCGGTTTTGCCATTGTTGTTATTGGCGCACAGTGAAACATAGTAAAAAGTTGCGCTTACACCGCCGGTTGCCGGCGCTTTCCATTGAAAATTCCAGGTCATAGGACCCTGGCTCGCTAATTTAGGCGTAGCCTGACGAGCATACTTGCGACCATTGCTGGTACTGCCGATGTTGACGCCGGAACCTTGAGGTGCCACGAGCGAACCGCTCATAGCATTGGTGCCATTGGTCAGGCAGGTCAATTGAAAACCTGCTTTGGGGGCATTGCTGGCGTTGGTCAGGCTTACATTGTAGGTCTGATTGACGACTACCGTGTCCGGAACGCCTGTGAAATTGACTGTGCCTGAGTAGCTGCCACCGCTGTGGCAGCCTGACTTGGCGCAAGTCTGTTCACCCGGAGCACCGGTGTTGCCATTTTGCGGGTTGTTGGGGTCACGTGTCGAGTTGATCAGCAGAAAGCCTGCTGCCAAGAAGACCAGGAGAGTAGATGTTGTACTGAATTTCATGCTTTTGTAAAACTGAGAAATATTGGATGAGTCTTTGAAATGTGAGGTTGGATGGATTGGTTATTTGTGTAATTGGTTATTTGGTTATTTGTAAAATTGGTTATCTGTTGAATTGGTTATTTGGTTATTTGCGTAATTGACTGTTAATTTTTTATTCCAAATAACCAGTTACACAAATAACCAATTCAACAATTCAACAAATAACCAATTCAACAAA
>JADZBJ010000428.1 GCA_020852155.1 Saprospiraceae bacterium
ATTTGCGGACGACACTATACAGACTTTCCGGACTCATTCGTCCGGCTTTGCGGTTCATAAATATCCAGGGCTGGTCAGTACTCGGGAACATGGCCTGATGCTGCGTACGAAATGCTTCGAAAAGTTGTAGCAGATAGCCGGGCAACGGCACAAAGCGCTCTTTCCCACCCTTACCGAGTATTCGAATGATCATCCGGCTGGCGTCAATATCGCTCCATTTCAGCGCAGAGGCTTCGCTTCGCCGAATACCGGTCGCGTATAATAATTCAAGGATCAGGCGATGTTGTGCGCCGGCGTAATCATCGCCGAATTCAAGGTGCGTGAACAAGGCATCCAGCTGGCTCTCCTGGAGTACCACGGGCAGGGCTTTCCCTACCCTGGGCGGCGTAACCTTTTTCATGGGGTCTTTCTCGATGTGCCCGCGTTTTTTCAAAAATTGAAAATACGTTTTCAGGCACGATAACCGACGCGAAATGCTGCGTGGCTGATCGCCGGTTTCCATACGATACACTACCCAGGCACGGATATGCAAATGCCTCAACCCGGCTACCGAGTTGAGGCATTGTTTGTCCTGACAGAATTGTATAAAACCAGTCAGGTCGCTGCGGTACGCTGCCAGCGTATGCGTGGAAAAGCGCCGCTCTTGCGACAGATATTGGAAAAAAGCAACTTCGTAAAACACGATTCAGGATATGAGTACGCCAAGGTACGCAAATCCGTCATCAGTCTTAGTCATTTTTGTTGCCGTAAGTTTCTTCCTTATAAACAGCTTTGAGAACTTCGGCGCGACGCTCTACAGACGGCTTTGTAAACGCCTTGCGACGACGCAGGCTCTTCAAGATGCCCGCTTTTTCGAATTTGCGCTTGTACTTTTTGAGTACCTTGTCAATTACTTCGCCGTCTTTCACTTCAACGATAAGCATGAAATTTCTCCTTTTTGTTTAAAAAATTAATGAAAATGTGGACTTCCCCTAAAAAGGGAGCGCAAAGGTAAGTTTTCTCTTTTGAAAAATATAATTTGGCAAAAAAAATCGAACGTTTTCTGCAAATTGAAGTTCAGGGCTTGCACTTTTTAGAAAGGGCCTTTATTTTCGTGCCATCTATTATCTTGAATCCTATGAACATTCACCCGAGTTCTGTTGTACAAAGCGGGCAGGTATTATTGGCCGAGCCTTTCATGCAAGATCCGTATTTCCAGCGCGCTGTAATATTATTGTGCGAGCATTGGGAGCATGGCAGCCTCGGATTTATCATCAACAAGCCGTTAGAGATGAAATTAAGCGACCTGTTGGCTGATTTGAGCGATGCCGATTTTGAGGTCAGTTACGGCGGGCCGGTACACACTGACACCTTACATTATTTGCACGATCTGGGTGATATCATTGATGACAGCGTCAAGGTGGCCGACGGCATCTGGATGGGCGGCGATTTTGAACAGGTCAAGGCGCTCATCAGAAATGAACTCATTACACCCGACCGGATTCGTTTTTTCATCGGTTATTCCGGTTGGTCAGGCGGCCAACTGAATGAGGAAATCGAGGTGCGCTCGTGGGTTACGGCTGCCATGCATCCGAATTATCTTTTCAAATCGCCATCAAGCGACCTTTGGAAACAGGTCATGTATAACAAAGGGGATGTCTATGAAATTATAGCAGACATTCCGGAAGGATTGAACTGGAATTAAGAGGATGTTTAAAATTCACTCACTGGTTCAAAAAGAGCAGATTTTGCCGCCATCCTTCCCTTGTTTTTCGGGCTGAAATCCCCGCTTCACCCCGAAAAATAAGCATCGGCTATCGTCAAAATCTGCTCTTTTTGAATCCAGCAGTGAAATTGAAACAACCTCTAAACCGGATATTTCCTACTTCCCGCAGATTTCGCAGATTTTCTCGCAGATTACACAGATTTTCTGCGAAATCTGTACGGGAACACCTCCAGCATTCCCCAATTACACTTCCACAGGCGCAAAATCAAAAGCCCCGACATCGAACAAACCCAGGTCTGTCATTTTCAAATCAGGAATAACCGGCAACGCCAGAAAGGATAATGACATGAATGGCGCTTTCAGCCGACATCCAAGCGTCGATTTCGTCCAGGCATCCACCTGGGCATACTGTTTCGCCAGCGTCCAGCCATCTTCAATACTCATCAATCCGGCAATCGGCAAGGGCAATACCTGCACCTGCGCATCATGGGTACAAGCGCAGATACCACCGCCCGCATCAATCACTGCATTGACGGCTGCTGCAATGGCCGCAGCACTGACACCCACCGCAACAATATTATGAGAATCATGCGCCACGCTACTGGCCAACGCACCCTGACGCAGCCCGAAACCTCGAACAAAACCCAACGCAGGCTTGGAAGTCGGGGCATAACGATTCACAACAGTGATCATTAATACGTCTGATTCAAGGTCTGGCAAGACTTCACCATCAGGACTGACATCAAGCGCCTGAACAGACTTGCCCGTGACAATTTCTCCGTCGAACACTTCTATGACTTGCACAGAAGTCTCTTTTTTCGAGGTGAAATATTGAAAATCACTGGATTTTTTCCTGAGTGCTACGAATTGATTGGGCGTTTCACAGGATAATTTTGGCAAAAAAGTCTGGCCATCGCCCGCCACCTGTTGTCCATCTATCCAGGTTGAGCGCACTTCAAAATGCGTCAGGTCGGATACTATGACAAAATCTGCCGGATCGCCTTCGCGCAGTAAGCCTACTTTTAAATGGTAATGCTCCACCGGATGCACGCAGGCCGCCCTTAAAACATCAAACAGATCACAGCCTTTTTCAACAGCCCTGGCCACCAAACGGTTGATATGCCCTTGCGCCAGTTCGTCGGGGTGCTTGTCATCACTACAAAACATGACTTGCCGAGGGTATTCATTGATCATTGGCCACAAGGCTTCAAAATTGCGCGCGGCACTACCCTCTCGTATTAAAATATGCACGCCCAGAGCGGCTTTACCCTCCGCTTCATCAAGCGTAAAGCACTCGTGATCTGTCGAGATACCGGCTTTGAAATATTGTTCGGCCATTTCTCCTTTCAATCCAGGCGCATGACCGTCAACGGGTTTGCCGATGCGTTGAGCCGCAGCGATTTTTTTCATCACTTCCGGATCATTGTGCAACACGCCGGGGAAGTTCATCATTTCAGACAGGTAACCAATATCAGCGCGCTGCAAAAGGCGTTCGACGGCGTCCGCATCCAACACAGCCCCGGCGGTTTCAAAAGTGGTGGCCGGCACACAGGATGGCGCGCCAAAACAGATTTTCAAAGGCGTACGTGCAGCATCTTCCAGCATGAATAACACGCCTTCTTCGCCCAAAACGTTGGCAATTTCATGCGGATCTGAAATGGTGGCGACCGTGCCGTGCACGACGGCCATGCGCGCAAACTCCGTTGGGGGCAACATACTGCTCTCGACATGTACGTGCGCATCAATAAAACCGGGCAGGATAAACCCGTTTTCTTCAGGCACGCTGTCCAGTTCGCGAATGCTGGAAATATAACCCTGCTTCACACAAATCTCGGCTGGGTAAATCCGACGCTGGTGTAGATCAACCAGACGGGCTTGCACTGTAGTCATAAAATGTTGGTGTTACAATGTATTCAATTGAGCACGTAATACATGTCTATTTCACCCCGATTTTTAACGGGTATTTTTCCGCGATACTGGCATGAAAAATCATGTTGCAACACGGCATAGGCATCGCCGGACATATTGATTTTACCGCCTTCGCCTGCTTGTTCAATACGGGCGGCAATGTTGACCGTATCGCCCCAAATATCAAACGCAAACTTTTTGGAACCAACCACGCCTGCCACTACCGGCCCGCGATGGATACCGATGCGTGCATCATATCTCGGAAGCCCTTGTTTAACACGGGTTTCATTCCAGTCAAACAGCCACTGTTGCATTTCACGAGCGGCCAAAACCATTTTTTTCAAATGCTCGGGCTGATCGTCGGGTACTCCGCCAGCGCACATGTAACAATCGCCGATGGTTTTGATTTTTTCCAGTCCATAACGGGCAATGATTTCATCGAATGCTTGAAAACAGGCATCCAGTTCAGACACTAATTGTTGCGGACTAACTTTTTCAGCAATACCTGAAAAGCCGACGAAATCAGCAAAAAGCACACTGACATCCTCGAAAAATCGCGCATCTGTACGGCCTTTTTGCTTTAGTTCATTGGCCACCAGTGATGGGAGAATATTCAGGAGCAGGTTTTCGGAGCGCTCCTGTTCCTGTCGAATAACGTTGTTTTTTTCGGCGAGCAAACGAGCGCTCTGACGTGCTTTGAAGTAACTGAACAAGGCGCCTCCAGCCAGGATCAAAGCGCCAATAATGCCCATCAGCAGTGCATTTCGGTGGGCATTGGCTTCACCCAGGGCTAATTGTGCATTACTGACGGCCATAGAATCCATGCTGGCGAGATACAACACTGAATCCAGCATCATGCGTTGCTGCATGTACATCATTTCGGTGCGTACCTGTTCGGCGCTCATCTTGCTGATTTGCGCTTCTCTGGCTTCCAGTTCGGCCTGCAAACGCTGGCTTTGCTCCATTAATTTAGCCTCATTCTGAGCCAGGCTGCCACTTTTGGTGGCCAGTTCTTTTTTCAGCGATAACAACTCCTGACGGAGTTCCATTCTCGTTACTGGCATTTCCGGCGCTGCGGGTGGCGTTGAAGGTCCGTTACCTGACAGGTAGGCTATTCGTTCGTCAATGGCCAGCAGTTCCTTTTGACGTCCACTGGCAAGTGCCAGTCCGCGCATCCTTTGCAGATTATCCAGCATAAGACCTTTGTCTGCTCCGTTAGTTCGATTCAGGATTTCAAGACTTTCCTCAAAACGGCCGGCGGCCTTTCTTTTTCCCTGGGCGACCATTGCTTTACCCTCCCGATTGAGGGCAATGGCACGGAGCGCGGGTTGTTTTATTTTTTTGGAAAAATCAGCCGCATCTTCGGCCATATCTTCTGCTTTTTCGGCTTGTCCTTCTTCAAAATAGGCCTCCGAAAGTGAAATCATGACCTGGGCGCGCGTTGGCCCGGAAGCAGATATTAACTGATTTTCCAGCTGTGCCACACGTAAACTTTGCGCATGTATCAGCACAGGAAATACCAGCAGCACCGCAAGTACGGTCAAGCAGGAAGTGTTTTTCATGACAACATTGAATTTAACTGCAAATCAAAGGTAATTCCGTGTTTTTTCAAAAGACTTTGTTCGATACAATTGTCGTATTGGGGCATGAATGCATTTGATGTAATAAGTTTGAGATAATCACACAGTAAATCCGCCGAAATGACGTCCTTTGCGGCAAAAATCGAGGCATAAGCCCGATCATATCAGGTCTTACCATGACACCAACCAAACCTTTTCTCATTTTTCTGATCGCATTGCTTTCCGGCACGGTCACACTCACCGCTCAAAACGATTATAAAGTGGCGGCTGTGGGTTTTTACAACCTCGAAAACCTGTTTGATACCATTGACAATCCGGCTACCAACGACGAAGATTTTCTGCCCAAGGGTCGTCTGTTGTGGGATAGCGAAAAGTATGCCGCCAAACAGGCCAACATGGCGAAAGTCATCAGCCAGATGGCGACGGAATTAACGCCCGATGGCGTGGCAGTGCTGGGTGTAGCGGAGATTGAATGCCGCCTTGTGCTCGAAGACCTGGTCAAACAACCGGCGCTGGCTGACCGGCACTATCAGGTCGTACAATACGATTCGCCGGACGAACGCGGTATTGACTGCGGTCTGCTTTATAATCCGAAATATTTCACGTTGTTTGGTTCCCGTGCTTTGCCTGTTGGATTGAAAGACTCAAAAACGGGCATTATTGACTACACACGCGATATTTTGCTGGTTTCAGGCCAGTTTGAAGGCGAAATGGTGCATTTCATGGTGGGTCACTGGCCCTCGCGCCGTGGCGGTGAAGCCGGTTCAGCCTGGATGC
>JADZBJ010000429.1 GCA_020852155.1 Saprospiraceae bacterium
ACTGCTTGCGTGAAGTGATTAATTTTTCTTTTAATAGACAAATGTCCTTTCCTGTTCGATGGCGTGCTATTCATCTTTGTGCCGTCAAATTGATGTGAAGCACACCTCGCAAAAAGTCTATTCCTTTTTCTTGAGTGTTGCACACATATAGAATTTTTATCAAAAAATGAAGAATATCGTAGTTATTAATGGGCACCCAGACAAAGAGAGTTTTTGTTTTGCGCTGGCTGAAGCTTGGAGATCAGGCGCGCTTGAATCAGGCGCCGAAGTAAAAGAAATCATTATCAGGGATTTGACCTTTAATCCGAACCTGCAATTTGGTTACAGGAAACGCACGGAACTTGAACCTGATTTGCTCCAGGCCTGGGAAAAAATCAAATGGGCCGACCATTTGGTGTGGGTACATCCGGTTTGGTGGGGCGGTATGCCAGCGATGATGAAAGGCTTTATTGATCGCTTATTTCTGCCATCTATGGCTTTTCAATATCGCGAAAATTCTGTTTGGTGGGACAAACTGCTCGCGGGTAAATCAGCGCATATCATCACGACGATGGACCAACCGGGTTGGTATTATTGGTTAATGTACGGAAGGCCCAGCATCAATCAACTTAAAGTCTCTACGCTCGAATTCTGTGGAGTAAAGCCTGTTAAAGTGACAACCTTTGGCATTATCCGAACTTCAAATGCCGAACAAAGAGAAAATTGGCTAAAAAAAACCAGAGAAATGGGCCGAAAACTGAAGTAAAATAAGTGCCAAATTGGTACTATATTCACCATCGTGTTTGTCCGTCGCCCTGTACCAGCCATTTTTCAGTCACTAATTTTTCCAAGGCAAAAGGGCCGCGCGCGTGCAGTTTTTGCGTGGAAATGCCGATTTCTGCACCCAGGCCAAATTCGCCGCCATCCGTAAATCGCGTAGAAGCATTGGAATACACCGCAGCGGCATCCACTTCTTCCAGGAAGGTCTGACATGCCTCCGGCGACTGCGCCACAATGGATTCAGAGTGCCTGGATGAATGGTTTTGGATGTGACCAAGCGCCTGTTCCATTCCCGATACCGTTTTGACGGAACATTTATAGTCCAGAAATTCGCGTCCGTAATCTTCGGGCTTTGCCTTGACGAGTTGGTTAAATCCGTTTTCCTGAAAAATGTTGTACGACATTTCATCTGCAAAAACTTCCACATGATATTCCTGGAATGCAGGAATCAGCATGGGCAGGAAGGCGGCAGCAATCGATTCATCTACCAGAATCGTATCCAGTGCATTGCAGACCGACGGCCGCGAAACCTTGGCATTGATGACAATGTCGCGCCCTTTTTCAAGGTCGGCGGAAGCATGAACGTAAGTATGACAAACGCCAGCCCCGGTCTCGATCACTGGCACGCGGGCATGTTGGCGAACAAACTGAATGAGCGCATCCGAACCGCGCGGAATGATAATATCAACGTAGCGTTCGGCGGTGAGCAGTTCATGCACCAGCGCCCTGTCGGGCGGCAGCAAGGCGACCACATCTGTCGGCAATCCGGCGGCTTGAAGGGCTTCGTGCAAGACCGATACCAGCGACTTGTTGGTTTCGTAGGCGTCGGTGCCGCCGCGCAACACCACCGCATTGCCGGAATACAGGCACAGGGCTGCCACATCAATCGTCACATTGGGGCGCGATTCATAAATCACACCGACCACGCCCAGCGGCACCGTTATTTTCCGAAGATGCAACTGATTGGGCAACGTACGCTCCGTCAGGATTACGCCGGCAGGGTCGGGCAGGGTAGCGACGTCACGAACAGCCGCAGCGAGTTTTTCAATGCGCTGTTCATCGAGAATGAGCCGATCCCGCTTTGGATCAGTTTCCGGCATTTGCTGCAGATCAAGCAGGTTGCTACTGGCTATGCGGCTTTTATGCGCATCCAGCGCGTCGGCTATGCGGTACAACAGATGTTGTCGTTCGGCGGTGTTCAGTCGGCGCAGCGCAATGGCTGCCTGTTGTGTCGCGGCTAATTGGTTCGTGATTGATGACATCAGAGTAAGACGATATGATCTGCGTGAGCAATTTCCAGGTTTTGAGTATTCAGGTTGGCTTCAATAAATGCGGCATCATGGTTGCTCCGGGCGACGGCGATGACCTGTGCATGGCTGTCCACCAGTTCGATCACTTCATTCTTTTCAAAATTTCCTTTTACGCGTCGAATACCAACGGCCAACAGGCTTTTTCTGGCTTGTATGGCCCTGATGGCGCCTGCATCGAGGGTTAGTCGCCCGGAAATCAGGCTTCCGCTGCCCAACCACCGCTGACGGCTTCGCAGGCTGGCGGCTTGAGGGAGAAACTCAGTCCCGGTTTGTCCTTTCAAAGCCAGCAAAATTCCTTCCGGTGTGCGGACATTAAAAAAGACCGTGCGAATACCCATGCGCGTTGCCAGGCGGGTGTAGGTCAATTTGGAAAACATACCGCCCAGCCCCAGTGAAGATTTGTCGTCGCGCACCAGCGACAGGATATCGGCGTCAATATTCACAACCTGAGGAATGACCGTTCCTCCTTTATCCTGTAATCCGCCGGAAGAAGTGCTGATGAGCAGACTGTCAGCGCCGAAACCCGCAGCGATCAGTACGGCCAGTTCGTCGTTATCTGAAAACTTCAATTCAAGGTTACTGACCACATCGTTTTCGTTGGCGATGGGCACAATGCCATTTTCCCACAATGTTTCATAGGTTTCTTTCAGTTGTAAAAACTGGCGTCGGTTGGCAAAATGCCCGCGCTCGCACAGGCTCTGCGCTATTGAAATACCGTGCTGGCTGAATGCTTCCGCGTACAAATTAAGTAGCAGCGGGTTGCCAATGGCTGCGGCTGCCTTGCGTTCAGTCAGGCTTCCTTTGTAATGCTTAATCAGGCTTTTACCCGCGCCGACAGCGCCCGAAGATACCAAAACGATGCGATAATCTGCGCACAGTGCCGCGACTTGTCTGGCAATCGCTGCAATGACGGATTTGTCCGGCTCGCCTGATGCGTGTGTGATAGAGGCTGTGCCGAATTTGATGACTAATATTTTTTTCATGTGGGATTAGCAGATTGAACACTTTCTGCCGGGGCAAAAATGCGGACATTTAAGGAGACCGCATGAAACCGCGCATGGTCATCGGGGAAATTTCAATGAATTTTAAATTTCCAGGCGAGGTCAACGCTCAGGCTGTGTTCGTATGTAAAGGCTGGAAGAATTCCGAAACGATAAAAAGTGGGCTTGTAAACCAGTCCCAGTTGGAATCTTCTGGAAACCTTAATGTAAGCCGGGAAAATGCCCCCAATGGCATTATGGCGTTTGGTAACGGGCGCTCGGAGTGTGTCCTGCGACTCTTCAGGATCATACCTGTAGGTACGTCTGTCCCAGGCATACCGCCCAAAATTCAGGCCATAGCCCAGGGACAAGCGCTTAAACAGGTGGTTGTTGGTCAGGCTGAAATATGAAGAGGATAATCGCTCGTGTTCGCCATAAAAATCCACTGCGGCCGGAACTGGAATCGGGATATCTGTGATGGCGGTTGCGCACAGGTTCAGGAATTGATTGTGGCGATGATAGTAATCAAAGCCCATAGAAATCCCCCAAAAACCTGCATTGGTTTTACGGCCTTCATTTTCAGGCCATATTTCAAAAATATTGAAATGCGGTAAGGACGTATGCAAGTAAATCTCGCCTTTTTTATGTGTTTTTTGATAGGTATAATATCGGATAATCGTATCGCGGGTGTTGATATAAATTCGGCTTGGGTAAGTGTAGCGTTTGGGGTTATTTCTTTCCAGCCACAGTCCAATTCCGGCATTATACACGATATTGCACCAATATGCGGCAGAATTAAGCGCATTTACCTCAACTGTTTGGGTCAAATCAGACATTTCGACGGTAACTAGTAGCGGTTCGCTGCTTCGAAGTACCTGAAATGAAGTTTTATTGGACTTGTTCGTTGCCGCTGTTTGTCGGTTTACGGTAACGCTACATGGCTCGTCGGTGTAAACTGTGATTTTTCTATGCGATGAGTTAATGATTCTG
>JADZBJ010000430.1 GCA_020852155.1 Saprospiraceae bacterium
CATCCACGAGTTGCAGGAGTTTTCAGTAAATGTCCATGTTGCCGACCCGATGGCGTCGCCCAATGAGGTAGCGCACGAGTACAAATTGACGCTGGTGGACAAGTTTTCAACAGATTATGATGCCGTTGTCGTAGCCGTGGCGCACCGGGAGTATGCCGCTTACGACATGAACTTCTATAAATCCATCATGGGTAAAAACCCGATTTTGATGGACCTCAAAGCCATTTATGAAAATTCAGATCCGGACGTGTGCTATTGGAGGCTGTGAGTTATTGGGTTATTTGAGGAATTGGTTATTTGGGGATTTGAGGATTTTGGGATTGGGGAGATTTGGAAAAAATTTCGATTCTTTTTGATGTTGGGAATGCCCGTTTTTGGAAAAAAATACAATAATCTTCATAAGTTCCTGCAACTTATGAAAGGCGAAGCCTTGTCGTTGAAAATTCCGAGTAAGACAAATTTCCCGCAGATGACGCAGATTTAAAGCGCAGATTGCGCAAATTTTCCGCATAATTGCACATAAAATACTACCCCCAAATTTTTCCTAACCAACTAATAATCAATATATTCATCATTCATCATTCATCATTCATCATTCATCATTCATCTTCACATCATCACATCAAGTATTATGTTACAAATGGTTGACCTCAAGAAACAGTATCAGCGCATTGATGCCGACATCAATCGCGAGATAATGGAAGTCTTGCAATCCACACAGTTTATTGGCGGCCCCAAGGTGAATGCCTTTCGCGAAAATCTGGAAAAATACCTGAACGTCAAGCACGTCATTCCATGTGCCAATGGCACTGATGCGCTGCAAATTGCGATGATGGCCCTGGGTCTGAAACCCGGCGATGAAGTGATTGTTCCGGCTTTCACCTATGTGGCAACAGCCGAAGTCATTGGCCTGCTGGGCCTGACGCCTGTTATGACTGATGTTGACCCCGACACCTTTAATATTACTGCCGAACATGTCAAGGCAGCCATTACCCCCCGGACAAAAGCCATTGTACCCGTACACCTGTTTGGCCAGTGCGCTGATATGGAAGGCATCCTGGAAGTTGCGCATGAACATGGCTTGTTTGTGATCGAAGACAATGCGCAGGCCATAGGAGCAGATTACATGCACTCAGATGGCCATGTACGCAAGGCTGGCACGATGGGTCATTTTGGCTGCACGTCGTTTTTCCCTTCCAAAAACCTGGGGTGCTACGGCGATGGCGGCGCTATCATGACCAATTATGATGAGTTCGCTGATGCTGCCCGTATGATCGCCAATCACGGCCAGAGCCGCCAATATTATCATGATAAAATTGGCGTCAACTCACGCCTCGATGCCATTCAGGCCGCTATCCTGAATGTCAAATTGCCACACCTGGATACTTACAACACAAATCGCCGCAGCGCAGCCGATGCCTACGATGCCGCATTTTCGGATGTAGCAGCATTGAGTGCGCCTGCACGCAGCGCGAAATCAACCCACGTATTCCATCAATACACCCTGAAAATCAACACCCCTGATCCGGTGAAAACCCGCGACGAACTCAAGGCTTATTTACAGGAAAAGGGCATTCCGGCCATGATTTACTATCCGGTACCGCTGTACAAGCAGGGCGCTTTCCAACACTGGTGGCATGGCGGTGAATTGCCGGTGACAGAGCAACTTTGCAAGTCAGTGTTTTCGTTGCCGATGCACAGCGAATTGACGCCTGATGTAATCGGAAAAATTACAGACGCCGTGCGTGGTTTCTTTGCTGGAAAGGCGTAATTTTACTATTTTTGTAAAAAATTCCACACTGAAACATGTCCACCGTCATCACCGATATAACGCAACTGAACCCGGACGAGCGGTACACCTACGCTGATTATTTGCTCTGGCAATTCAGGGAGCGCGTTGAAATCTTTCGCGGGCGTTTTCGTCAAATGGCTGCGCCGTCTGTCCGGCATCAGAGGATTTCAGGAAATATTCATCGAGAAATAAGCTGGTTTTTAAAATCTCACCGCTGCGATGTCTTCACCGCGCCCTTCGATGTCCGGCTGCCCTTGCCGCCGCACCGCATCACCAACGATAAGTCAGACACCGTGGTGCAACCCGATATTTGTATCGTTTGCGACCGCAATAAACTGGATGAGCGGGGCTGTATCGGCGCGCCGGAATTGATTATAGAAATCTTGTCGCCCGGCAATTCCAAAAAGGAAATGCGCGACAAATACGATCTTTATCAAGAGGCTGGCGTATTGGAATACTGGGTCGTTTTTCCTTCAGAACAAGTGCTCCAACGTTATTTGCTGGATGAAAACGGCATTTATCAGGCGGCTCGCCCCAATGTTCAGGATGATAAAGTGGGCATTACATTCCTGCCTGGTTTTGAACTGGATGTCACTGAAATTTTTGAAGAATAATTGAAAAATTTCGCCCTCATCGGCGCTGCCGGCTTCGTTGCACCCCGGCATTTAAAAGCGATTAAAGCGACGGGCAACCGGCTCGTTGCGGCAGTTGACCCGAAGGATTCTGTCGGCGTCTTGGATAGTTATTTTCCGGAAACGGCCTTTTTCACAGAATTTGAACGCTTTGACCGCCATCTTGAAAAACTAAAGCGTCAGGGCCAGGGCGTGGATTATGTGAGCGTTTGCTCACCGAATTACCTGCACGATGCGCATGTGCGTTTCGGGCTTCGCTACGGCGCGCAGGTGATTTGTGAAAAGCCCCTGGTACTTAACCCCTGGAATCTGGACACGCTGCGTGAAATCGAGCGTGAAACAGGCTCCAAAGTCTGGAATATCCTTCAGTTGCGCCTCCACCCTGCGCTGCTGGCCTTGAAAAAGCACATAGACCAGACTGACCCGAATCATTCACATGAGGTTGATCTCACCTACATTACTGCCCGTGGCCACTGGTATTACAGCAGTTGGAAGGGAGAATTGAGCAAATCGGGCGGCATAGCCACTAATATCGGCATCCATTTTTTTGATATGCTGATCTGGCTTTTTGGGCCTGTGCAGGCGTTGACGGTGCATTTACACACGCATGACCGCGCTGCCGGACTTTTAAAACTAAAAAAAGCGCAGGTCAGGTGGTTTTTGAGCATCAATGCAGCAACGCTGCCACCTGAAGCGCACGACAAACGCACATTTCGTTCAATAAAAGTGGACGGGCGGGAGGTCGAATTCAGCGACGGGTTCACAGATTTGCATACCCTGAGTTATGAAGGTATTCTGGCCGGACAAGGCTTTGGTCTGGAGGAGGCCTCCGCTGGCATACAACTGGCACATGACATTCGACAGGCTACATTGACCGCGCCTGACAAAGACGCGCATCCATTAGCGGCTTTGCCACTTGCAGGTCATCCATTTACCGGGTTAGTTGTTTGAGTTTAAACACTGCGTGCATGGAGATTAAACACAGAGTACACTGAGTGTTACACAGAGTACACAGAGGTTAAATCCGTACGTAAATGAATCTCTGTGTTCTCTGTGCAGCACTCAGTGCCCTCTGTGTTAAAAAACCAACGCACCTCTGTGTTAAAAACCAAACGCACCATTACAACCAATGCTCTCCTTTTTTCGAAAAAAAACATCGCCGGAACAACTTATCGGGCCAGGTCAACTGCTGTGTGACATGCACTCACATTTGCTTCCTGGCATTGATGACGGCGCGCCAACCATAGCCGACAGCATCAGGCTCATACGCGGTTTGTACGACCTGGGTTACCGGCATTTGATTACGACACCGCACGTATTCAAGGAGTACTACCCAAACACGCCCGCTATAATCCGGGAAAAACTAACCGAAGTGCAGGCTGCATTGAAAGAGGAGGGCATCAATATAACGATTGAAGCCGCCGCAGAATACTACCTAGATGAGCATTTTGAAGTGTTGATGCAGAATGATGACCTGCTTACTTTTGGCCGTCGCCATGTGCTGATTGAAATGTCATTTTACGCACCTTATCCGAGGCTGCACGAGACAATTTTCCAATTGTGTACCAAAGGTTATAAACCTATTTTGGCGCATCCTGAAAGATACACGTACTATGCAACGCAATTTGAGCAATACGAGCAGATCAAGAACTACGGTTGTGCATTGCAAATCAACTGGTTATCACTGAATGGGCATTATGGAAAAGTCGTCAAGGACCTGGCCAGAAAACTACGGGAAAAACAGTGGGTTGACTTCATCGGCACCGAGATGCACCACGACCAGCATTTGCAAGGATTAGGCAGGCTCACAAAGAGTGACGAATGGCAAAACTTGCTGTCCAAACAGGCCTTCCAAAATTCAGTTTTAATCCCTGCTGACACCACTTTATTCCAATCTTAGATGAAAAAACTACTACTTTTCGTATTGATCCTGCCGCTTGTTAGTTGCGTCAAACACCGCCAGCTACTCAGTTTAAATGAAGGCCGCGCTTTCCCGGATAGCCCCGTCGCCATACAACATCAGACAAGCATCAGCATTCAACCCGGCGACCTGCTGGCCATTTCGGTCCAGACGGTTGATCCGGCGGTCAGCGCTCCGTTTAACTTTGGCGGTATCCCAACGGCAGGTAACGAACAAAAAGTAGAAACATCCGGCATTCAAATTACTTCTGCCCAAAATATAGGCGGCGGGCTGTCTTACCTCGTTGACGCCAATGGCGAAATCAATATGCCAATGCTCGGAAAGGTTAAATTAAACGGATTAACTACACTTCAGTCCAGAGATACCCTGACCCGCCAACTGAGTAAATACCTGAACAGCCCGATTGTTAATGTTCGTTTGCTGAATTTCAAAATAACAGTACTGGGCGAGGTTGGTCATTCCGGCTCTTTCCCTGTTGAAAACGAACGGATCAATATTTTACAAGCACTGGGTCTGGCCGGCGATTTTACACCTTACAGCAACCGCGAACGCGTATTGGTCATTCGTGAAATCCAGGGAAAACGAGAATTTGCCTACCTGAATCTGCACAACCGCGAGGTGTTTAACTCTCCGTTTTTCTACCTGCAGCCCAACGACGTCGTTTACGTCGAAGCCGCGCGTTACAAAGTGGCGGCTACTTCAGATGAATTAACCAAATACATCCAATGGGGGCTGCCTATTGTATCTGCGTTATCTATTATCATTACACTTACCCGCTAATCATTTGCCGTTCTAACCCTTGTAATCATCGTGAGTAATAAGCCTAGCAATACTTCTCAGAGTACTATTTGGACAGAAAAGCAAGACGGATTTGA
>JADZBJ010000431.1 GCA_020852155.1 Saprospiraceae bacterium
GGGTTCGGTTTTATATAATTCCAGCAAGTTTGAGGTCGGAACATACCAGGCAAGGCTGTTAGGTCCGCCAAAAGCATCATTGGTGTACATAAACCATGTACGGGCGATGCCCTGGGATGCCTTGAAATTTTCGGAGTGGTTATCATCATATACCCAGCCATTATCATCAGAGAAGGGGCCGCCGTACTGAATTTCAAAGACGCTTTCCTTGCTGTTTTCATTTGACCAGGCAAAGACATCTTCGTAATCAGAAAGCAGTTCATAGCCACTTTTACTCTCCACTTCTTCGAAGGCAGCAACAGCTTCATTCCAGTTTTCCTGCCAAACATACGCTTTGCCTTCAAAGGCCTTGGCTGCATATTTGGTTGCTCGACCGATGTTGGCATCATTCCAACTTTCAGGCAACCCATCATAAGCATCCTTGAAATCCTGAATAACGGCAGCATACAGGTCTGCTTTTTTACTGTTTGAATAAACCAGTCCGTCAATTGACTTTGGCGTTTCGGTCACCAACGGTGGTGTTCCCCAGGTTTGAGCAGCAATAAAATGGAAGAATCCGCGAATGAACTTAGCCTCTGCGATGAATTGCTTTTTCTCTGCGTCGGTCAGGTTGTTTGTGCCATTGTTGACATTTTCAATAACCAGATTCGCTCTGGTTATACCTTCATACACCTGAGAATAGAGGGTGTAGATCATCTTGTTGGTTGTATTCCACGTATATTTATCAAGATTGACAGCATCGGCCAGAATGCCTGCGCCATTTGCGGATGCTTTGTTGTTCATTTGAACGTCGTCGGTTGGCGCAAGCGACACAGCCCAGAATGAGCCCCAGCCGTCACCGCCGCCACGTCCGGTTTCGCCATTGACAACCCACATATCCTGCATAGAAGAGTAAGCGGCGAATATCGCTGCATCAAAATCTGCGCTGGATTTATAAAATGAAACGGAAGTTGATTTATCCAGGGGTTCGAGGTTAAGGTCATTACACGAAACCATGAAACCGAGTGCTGCTATAAGCAGAAAGCAGCACAGGGAAATAAGGTGAATTTTATATTTCATGATGAAAATTTTTTTGAATTCAAGTTTATAGTCGAACCTGCCAGCCAAACTGAACAACCAATGGTTGCGGTGTGCCGCCACTATCAATGCCGTTAATAAGCTGATTTTCGCCATTGGTAAATCCGATTGGGCGAGTCACTTCAGGATCATAGCCAGTGTACTTGGTGAATGTTGCCAGGTTTTGAACAGCTACGTAAACCCTGGCGCCTGCGATGGTGTTTTTTGCAAATTTTGCAGGCAGGTTATAGCCAATTTGAAGGTTTCTAATCCGCATAAAATCACCTTTTTCGATCCACCGATCGCTGAATCTATTGTTGTCGTGGTTGTTGCCTGCACGAGGGATATCCGTGTTGGTGTTGGATGATGTCCAGCGGTTATTTACGGTTGCGAGTTGATTTTCAGCAGTGTTCATACCTTCCAGTTGACGACGGGCATCATTATAGATATTATGGCCACCTACACCTTGCAAGAAAACAGACACATCGAAGCCCTTGAATCCTGCGCTAAAGGTTGCGCCATAATAGCGTGTAGGGATGGCGCCTCCCAAATTAGTGCGATCCATATCATTGAGTTTTCCATCACCATTGACATCTACAAACTTGACATCGCCCGCTTCTGCACCAGCGAATCCTTCACCTGTTGGCACTTCTGAATCAGACTGATACAAACCATCTGTTTTGAAACCATAGAAATAGCCGAGTGATTCGCCAACAGAAATACGCTTGTTACCATCGCCATTGGAGATATAATCAACACCGGTCGGCAAAGACAAAATTTCGTTATTGACAAAAGTGGCGTTCATGGCGATACCATAGGAAAAGTTGCCTTTACGATTGCGGTATTGCAAATCCAGTTCGACACCGCTATTTTTCATTTCACCGGCATTTACATCTACCAGCCCAAAAAATCCGGTAGAGAGCGGCACAGGAGCCTGGAGCAGCAGGTCGCTGGTTTTTTTATTGAAATAATCAATAGTACCTACCAAATGGTCATCCATCAGGCCGAAATCAACACCGAAATCGGTTTGTGTTGCTGTTTCCCAGCGAACATTTGGGTTGGCCAGAAATTCGGGAGCGGCAGCGGCTTTAATGGCGTTACCTGACGCGTAATAGATGTAAGAACCCAAACTTGGCAGGTAAGCAAAATTGGTACCTGTGAACTGGTTTCCGGTTTCACCCCAGCTTAAGCGGAATTTCAGGTTACTAAACAAGTCCGCATTCCGAAGGAATTGTTCTTCCCCTGCGCGCCATCCAAGGGAAAAAGAAGGGAAAAACCCTTTGCGATTGCCTTCCGCAAAACGGGAAGACTCATCTTGTCTTGCGTTGACCGTCAACAGATATTTATCTGCAAATGTGTAATTGATGCGCCCCAGGATACCGCGAATAGCCCATTGATCGGCATTTGCGCCGGAAGAAACCGTATTGGCAGTAGCCGCTAATTTGATGCCAGGGTATTTGAGGCCCGTCCCTTGTACGCGAATGCGTTCAAAACGATAGTCTGTCTGTTCATAACCAACCAGTGCAGTCAGGTTGTGATTACCCGTGTTGATGGCATAAGACAGGGTATGTCCGAGGCTGAATGTTGTTTCGAGTGGTCGTTCCTGAACCACCAACGATTGCTGAGGGGTAGAACCACCAGAATAATCCAGTGCTTCCTCAAAGTAAAAGCCTTCTACAATATTGTAGTCGTAACCCAGATTTGCCCGATATTTTAAATTTTTGATGGGTTCAAATTCGCCATAAACACTGGCGAGTGCCTTTTTATGCTTTACCCGTGTTTCTTGCGCATCAAAATCAAGCAACCAGGCATAGTTGACAGCCCGACCGGCACCGGCAGTTGTTGCATTAGCAGGATTGTATTCTCCACGTGCATCAAAGGGTTGGAAATACGGAGCATTTTTAGCGGCATTAAATGCCGCCAATGCAGCATCTTCTGATTGAACATGGCGGTCAGAAGTACTTAAAATGAGGCTTTCGCCAAATTTGAAATATTGACCTGCCTTTAAATCAGAGGCTGCACGTAATGAATACCTGTTAAAGTCTTGTGCCAGTTCTACACCTTTTTGATTCAAATAACCTGCACCAATACTGTATGTTGCGTTGGCAGTGCCGCCCGAAATTCCTAAATTATGACTGTTGATGCTGGCTTTTCTGAAAATCTGGTCTTGCCAATCTACGTCACCTTTCCCGGAAAATGAAGATAAATCTTTTCCTAATTCGTTTTGCAATTTGATGTAATCAGCCGTGTTCAACATGTCAAAACGACGACTTTCCGGAACAGACTGTATGCCCGAGAATCCATCATATACCAATTGAGGTTTTCCTTCTTTACCACGCTTGGTCGTCACCAGAATGACACCATTGTTTGCACGTGCACCATAAATCGCCGATGCAGATGCATCTTTTAATACATCAATACTTTCAATATCGTTTGGATTGATCGCTGACAACGGATTACCTTCTGTTGAAGAGGAGGTATTCACAGTTACGCTGGTAGAGGTAACAATCGGCACACCGTCAATGACCCAAAGCGGTTGGTTTGTGCCTGCCGTACCAATACCCCGGATACGAACTTCTATTGGCGAACCTGGATTGCCACTGCGATTTGCAATGTGTACGCCTGAAATACGTCCTGCCAAAATTTGATCGGTGCTGGTCACTGGTTTTGCTTCCAGGTCTTTGCTGGTTACTGAACCAACAGCCCCTGTCAGATCAACCTTGCGCTGCGTTCCATATCCGACAACAACGACCTGATCGAGGCTAATGCCTTCAGATAAAACAACGTCAATGACAGACCGACTGCCAACCGTTTCTTCTTTACTGGAATAACCAGTGAACGAAAAAACCAATACTGCCGAGCCATCATTGACCGAAACAGCATAGTTGCCATCAAGGTCGGTCACAGTACCTGAAGTAGTACCCTTTACTTTGACTGTTACCCCGTACAGGCCTTCGCCCGCCTGGTCGGTCACTTTACCCGAGACACGCATTTCCGCGCTGTTGGGAGCGTTGATGGTTGCCATCAGATGGCTGTTTGGCAGCCATGCCGCAAGGCATAACCAAAACCACATTTTAGCCAAATGAAAAGTGGATTTTTGCTTCATACATTTTAAAAATTTAATGAATTGAGAAAGTGGAAAGTTGGTTTGTATCTGGAAAAAGAGATTTTCTCGAAATTAAATTACACAAATTGTTGGGTTAAAAATATTTAAGATTATTTTACAAAAAGCATATTCTTTTTTTCGCTATTACCAACCACTCTTGCACAAACGTTTTAAATTAGCATTTTTGACGTTTTTTTGACGTTTGCTATCGTTTGCACATTTTTTTTAAGTCCATGCAGAAATTACAAGTTATACGGTGAAATGGCCAGCCTGATGCAAGTTCGTATTGCACTTTCGGTATCGCCATTTTGGGTTAGCCAGCCAAAATGGCGACACCCTTATCTACCCGAAAATCAGCAAAGCCACTTAAATGCGGGTATGGATTCGATTACTCGGTTACTTTTTTCATCTTTGTCCTGCTTCTGCTTTGCTTTCATAAAAAATGCCGCCGAATTCGTCAACCGTATGACCAAACATTTGCCCACCATAAAAGAAATTGCACAAGCACTGAATGTCTCCGTTTCGACAGTTTCCAGAGCATTGCAAAATGATCTACGCATTGGGTTGCGCACCAGAATGCGTGTTCAGGAACTCGCCCAAAAACTTCATTATATTCCCAACCAAAACGCACGGCATCTACGCCAACATCGGTCATTTACAATTGGTGTCTTGTTACCGCAACTGAGAGAAGAGTTTTTTTCACTCGCTATTGCAGGTATTGAAGATGCCTTGGAAGGATCAGGGTATCAAGTTTTCATTGTTCAAAGCAGAGACAAAAAAGATCGTGAAGTGGCTGCCGTACGTTCGTTTTTGAACAGTAGGGTTGATGGTGTAATCGCCTCTATTTCCGCAGAAACAATAAATTGCCAACATTTTAGTGATTTACAAGATTTAGGCATTCCTGTTGTCTTTTTTGATCGGGTACCCAAGGATATTCCTGCACATACTGTTCGTTGTGATGTAGAATCTGGCGCCCGTGCCGCCGTACAGCACCTCATAAAAAGGGGAAACAGTAAAATAGCCTTGCTTAATGGCCCCGAATTCCTAGAGATTTCACAGGAAAGATTGAGGGGGCTTAGAAGTGCCCTATCCAGTGCAGGCCTGCCTTCGTTTGCTCACTTTGAAAAATTTACCGACCTGAGTTCCGCAGATATTGCCTGTAAAATGGAACAACTATTTTCGTTGCCCGAGTATCCAGAGGCAATACTGGCATTCAATGATTACGTTGCTCTTGAAGCCATGTTATGGAGCAAAAAAAAAGGCAAAATGCCAAATGAAGAAGTTGTTTTTGCCAGTTTCGCCAATTTGCCGATTACTCATTTTCTGGATAATCCGCCTGTAGTATCCGTAGAACAATTTGCTTACCAAATGGGCGAAAGTGCCGCGGGTATTTTGTTGGAACTCATAAAGAAAACAGGAAGTACAGACGCACTGGCTTTCAAAGAAATCATGCTGGAGACTCAGTTGGTCGTGCATTAAGAACGAGTGAATAATACCTCTTCAGGACATTTGTTATACCAGATGTAGCGCTTCGTCGCATTTCACAGTAACCCCATCGAAATATTCGAACATGAGGGGGTCATCCTGCCTCACCTTTCGCTCCTCAATGAACGTTGTTATTCATGCGTTCCACTTTTATAGCCAACTCAACTTATTATGTTTTTCATTTTTCTCGGCCTGATCGTGCTCTTTGTTGGCACTACATTGGCCAAAAGCAATCCTTCCAATCCTAAAACAGCCGTTGTGGGCAAATCCATGCGTTTTGCCGGTTTCGGACTAATCCTGTTAGCCCTTGTTACACAATGTTTTGTCCAGATACAACCCGGTGAAATCGGTGTACAAACCTTGTTCGGCAAAGTGCAATCGGGCATTCTGACCGAAGGCTTGAGCGTGATTAACCCCTTGGCCGAAGTCAAACGTTTTGACGGCCGCACCCAGAACTACACTATGTCGGCTGTGCATGACGAAGGTGAAAAATCGGGCGACGATGCCATCCGCGTTCTCACCGCCGATGGTCTGGAAGTGATCATTGACCTGTCGGTCTTGTATCACATCGTGCCGGATAAAGCGCCGGAAATTTTGCGCACCTTGGGGCGCGACCTGACCGACAAGATTATCCGCCCGGTATCGAGAACCAAAATCCGTGATAATGCCGTGTACTACGATGCCATAGCGTTGTACTCGTCCAGACGTGATGAGTTTCAACAGAAGATATTCAAAACCATCGAATCGGAGTTTTCCGCCAGGGGTATCGTCCTGGAATCCATTCTGATTCGAAATGTTGAATTACCTGCATCGGTGAAAACCACCATCGAGTCAAAAATCAATGCGGAACAGGAATCTCAAAAGATGAAGTTTGTGCTGGAAAAAGAACGGCAGGAAGCCGAACGCAAACGGGTAGAAGCCCAGGGTATCTCTGATTATCAGCGCATTCTGACTTCAACACTGACCGATAAACTGCTGCAATACGAACAGATCAAAACCCAGCGCGAATTATCACTATCGCCCAATGCAAAAGTAGTGATTATGAATGGCGGCAAAAGCGCCCCCATTTTGATCGGTCAGTAACACATCCTGACCTTAGTACACCCTGAAAATAAAAGCAGCCGACGAATCGTCGGCTGCTTTTTTAGTAGGTAGGTGATATTTCCTGGTATTGGAAAAAATGAGAAGTCGTTGTTTCGTGAAAAACTTATTTGTGTCTGTTTTTCATCTGCTACATCTTTCGAAAAGTGCAGCGGTTTCATGGCAAATGTAAAACAATCACGGCATTGTAGTATGCCTGCAAACAAATAAATTGCGGGCGTTCATCGCAGGGAATTCTGCAAAAAACCGCTTAGAATGAGTTTAACCTGTATTTTTCGCGCTTCAACATGATGTTTTAAGATATTTATGCGCCTTTTCTCCTTTTTTTCGCTGCTCCTATTTTTCTTGTCTTATTCGCTGTTTTGTCAGTCGAATGACAACTTGAATATCATTCCCAAGCCTGTTGCCACTCAAATCAACGAGGGCAATTTCACCCTGAACACCCAATGTGAGGTATGGTTTCCGGCGGATGAAGACAAGTGGTCTATCGCAGCCGAATACCTCGGCAACTGGGTTAAACAGACCACCGGGCATCAGCCCAGGCTTCAGCCTTTTAAACAAAAATTTACCTCGACACGCATCAATGTCTTATACATCGTGTATGACCCGAGCGTGACCATGCCGGAAGGTTATGTGCTGGAAGTGCGCCCCAAGGCTGTGGTCATTACGGCCTCAACGCCGCTCGGCGCTTTCTATGGCGTTCAGACTTTGCGGCAATTATTTCCGGTCAAGGCAGGCCCCGACGGATGGCAGGCGCCCTGCTGCCGCATTGAAGATTATCCGCGCTTTTCCTATCGGGGTATGCACCTTGATGTCGCGAGGCATTTCTTCCCGGTCAGTTTTGTGAAAAAATACATTGACCTGCTGGCCTTTCACAAGATCAACACCTTTCACTGGCACCTCACCGACGATCAGGGCTGGCGCATTCAGATCAATAAGTATCCCAAACTGCAACAAAATGCTGCCTACCGAAAAGAAACGCTCATTGGGCACTATTCCGACTCCCCACAACGATTCGACGGCAAACGTTACGGCGGATTTTATACTCAACAGGAAATAAAGGAAGTGGTCGAATATGCGCAAAAACGCTTCGTAACCATTGTTCCCGAAATTGAAATGCCCGGACACGCACTGGCTGCGCTTTCCGCTTATCCCGAACTGGGTTGCACCGGCGGGCCTTACGAAGCGGCAACCCTTTGGGGCGTTTTTGATGATGTTTTCTGCGCCGGAAATGACCAGACTTTTCAGTTTATGGAAAATGTGTTGAAGGAAGTCTGTGGCTTGTTTCCTGGTCAGTATATCCACGTAGGCGGCGACGAATGCCCTAAAACGCGCTGGAAAACCTGCCCGAAATGCCAGAAACGAATGCAAACCGAAGGCTTAAAAGACGAGCACGAATTGCAGAGTTATTTTATTCAACGTGCCGGAAAAATATTGGAGAAGTACAACAAACGCCTCATCGGCTGGGATGAAATTCTGGAAGGCGGACTGGCGCCCAACGCCACCGTGATGAGCTGGCGTGGCACAGAAGGCGGTATTGCTGCTGCCCGAAGCAACCATGATGCCATCATGACGCCGGGTTCGCATTGTTACTTCGATTATTATCAGGGCGACCCGAATACAGAACCACTGGCCATATCCGGTTACACAACGCTCGAAAAAGTATATTCTGTCGAACCCGTGCCGGAAGAACTTTCACCAGAAGAATCAAAGCACATCATCGGCGCGCAGGCCAACCTCTGGGCAGAATACATCCCCACACCTGAAAAGGCCGAGTACATGGCCTACCCGCGTGTGTGTGCGCTGTCGGAGGTCGTCTGGTCGCCAAAAGCGGATAGAAACTGGCCCGATTTTTCAAAACGCATTCAGGCGCATTTCCCCCGGCTTGACGCATTGGGCGTCAACTACTCCAAAAGTTTTTACAGCGTGGTTTGTTCATTTGCTGAAGGGAAGGTGAAAATGGAAACAGCCGCGCCTGACGTTGAGATTCGTTACACCCTGGATGGCAAAACACCTACCCTCAAATCATCTAAATATACGCAGCCCGTGGCCCTTGAAAAATCGGCTACCGTACAGGCATTGTGCTTCAAAGACGGCCGGGCTCTGGGCGCTCCGGCCAAGGTATCGTACTCATTGCACAAAGCCAGTGGCAAACCATATACCCTGACCAAACAGCCCAAGCAATACACTGGCGGCGAAACCTACGCACTGACCAACGGCGTCAGCGGCGGACTCAAAACCTGGAACAACTGGGTAGGATTAGTCAATAACGACCTGGATCCGGTGATTGATTTTGGTAAAACGACTAATTTCAATCGCGTAACCACGCATTTTGTGAATTCAAAAATTGCCTGGATTCATCCGCCCCGCTCGGTGTCCATCTTTGCATCAGACGACGGAAAACGCTTTAAACTGCTGAGCATCAAAGTCATCAATGTTGACGAACTGAGTGGCAATACCATCGAAACCGTTAAATTTGATGTGCCGGGAGCGCGTGGCCGTTACCTGAAAATGATCGTGGAAACCACTGGCGTCATTCCCGAAGGTTTCCCCGGCGCTGGCAATGGCGCGTGGTTGTTTCTGGATGAGATTGAGGTGGAGTGAGGGGGGATTACTCGTTGATCTTAGTTTCGAGGAGGTTAATACGTTTCATTTCTATGGTTCAAAAAATGGTAGAAACTTAGCCCCAGCGGGGCGTAACGTCGGTAGCCTGAAAAATGTAAAAAATACCGAGGTGCGTAGCACCGTAACGTCGTTACGCGTAACCGACGTTACGGTGCTACGCACCTCATAATATTTCTGCGATCATGTTCTACCGACGTTACGCCCCGCTGGGGCTAAGTTTTTACAAAAAATGTAAACTAACACATGAACACCTTTCAGGCAGCATGTAATTATCAACTGGATCCATCATTGAACAGTATCCTCGGGATGCGGTTGAGTGTTATTAGTTCAAATCAGTGCCATGTGGCGCTTCTCGATCCTATTGAGTTAAATTGCTACGGCGAATTTCACTTGATTGCATTTAATGAAAACACAGGCTTAAAAACACGAGTTATGCTGGTTTCCAAAGGTCACGAAAGCCTTGCTGGTGATCTTTACGGCATGGAAGTGTCTGGTGTTTTGTCAGGCAGACAGGCTGACAATCCTTCACTCAGCACA
>JADZBJ010000432.1 GCA_020852155.1 Saprospiraceae bacterium
GGACGCCTTTTCTGCTGATGAGTTTTATTTTTCGCGATCCTGCCTTGCCGCGTTATTTCATTTTTGTTTATCCCTGGTTCTTGTTGTCGGCAGCCGTTGGCGGTGTGTGGCTGTTCCGTTTTTTATCGAATAAATTTTTCACAAATACCTCAAAAACAATGCATTATGCGCTTTTGGCGCTGCCTGTTTTAATTTGGGCAGGCAGTGTCAGATGGCTCGATGTCAAAAAACTGGTGCTGGCCGAACAGCGCGAAGGGCACGTGGTTAATGCCAATATCGCATCCTTTAATTTCACCAACTGGAAACAACCTTGCGACTACCTGAAAAGCCAGCGCAAGCCCGCCGTTGTCATCATGTCCACGGTGACAACGGCGGCGGGTTTTTACCTGAATGAAGAAAATGTCGTGTGGTTCAGGCAGAATTACTACGACACCAAAAACAAGCGCTATGCGCCAATGCCCGCCAACCCGGACAAAAACAGCGCGGCAACATTTGACGACCTGCGCCGTACCATTCAGAACAACCCGCGAGGATGGCTGCTGGCCGATTACTACATGGACAATGTCATGGTAGATGATCGCTGCCGTCAGTTGGTGTTTCAGAATATGCAGTTTTATCCCGAAGCATCGGCCGATGGTTCGGTCATGTTGTTTGGCTGGGATAATACCCGCCCGCGCCCTGAACAACAGAATATGGTCATTCAATTAGGGAAAGCCGCCGACAAGGTGGTAGGCAGGGATATCACCCCTGTTTTACCAGCCGAACTCGTCAACGCCCCCAATGGTGTCGAAATGCTGGTGCGCGTAAGCGGCGTGGATACAGAACAGGAGGCGCTCGTCATTTTCAACGGCGACAATGCTGTTTACCTGTCTCCGAACAAACAAAAAGGAGCGGTAGAATTGCAACGCATCAACATTCAACCGGGCTGGTTGCATCCCGGCGCTAACGTCATTCAGGTAGCCTACGACGAAGAAAAAATCCGGCGCGACCCGGACAAAGGGTTCACGATGTACTACATCAATTTTGCGCCCAAATAGTCGTTCTGCGATTCAGTGGTCGAAACCCGACCATTCAACCTGTTGTTTTTACTGTCTGTCTCAAACTGCTTTCCGCTATGCGAAGCAGCTGTTTCCTTTGCGTCCATATCCAAACGGAATATCATGCATTACTACCCTGTACGATCATTGCCGGTCATCTTGTTTATACTGGCTGCTACCAATGTTATTTGGGGACAAACACGCTCCGCTATTCTGGAGCAATACATTCAGGAAGCCCTCAATCGAAACCTCGGCATTCAACAACAAACCCTGACATACGATCAGGCCAATGAAAAAATCAAACAAGCCAAAGGGCTGTATTGGCCCAAATTGACGTTTGAAGCCAACTACACCGTGGCGGGCGGTGGTCGTAAAATTGACTTTCCGATTGGCGACCTGCTCAATGGCGCTTATCAAAACCTGAACACCCTGAATGCCACGCCCGGCAATCTGCCATCCGGTGTTCAGATTCCGCTGTTCCCTACGCTCGAAAACCAGTCCATTCAGTTTTTGCCACACAATTTTCAGGAAACCAAGGTCAATTTTGCTGTGCCCTTGTTCAATTCGGACTTGCGGTACAACCGCCAGATTCAAACGCATTTACAACAAAGCAAACAGGCCGAACTCGCTGCCTCGCAGCATAACCTGCGCTACCAGATCACAGAAGCCTACCTGAATTATCTGCGTAGCCTGGAGGCTGAGAAAATATGGGCAAATACCAAAACTGTTTTGAAAGAATTGCGCAGGTTTAATGAAAGTTTAGTCAAAAACAACGTCGCCACGCGCGATATCGTCGCCACCGCCGATTATGAATTAAGCAGGGCAGACAATGAAATATATCAATGGAAAAGTCGTCAATCCAATGCAAAAGCATGGTTTAATTCATTGATAAACAAGCCATTAAACGACGAAGTTATCGCCGACACCCTTTTGCTGCGCAGCGTGATTACGGCATATAACCCGGAGCAACTGATGCAGGAAAGCGCCGGAAAACGCTTTGAAATTTCGGCCCTGAAGGCTGGCGAACAAGCCGCAACCACCGACGCCCGTCGCAATGCAGCTCAGTCAAATTTGCCTGATTTTTACCTGGGTGGCAGCACAGGATTTCAGGGGTAT
Source organism: Saprospiraceae bacterium (assembly GCA_020852155.1). Taxonomy (GTDB): domain Bacteria; phylum Bacteroidota; class Bacteroidia; order Chitinophagales; family Saprospiraceae; genus M3007. The sequence goes on from JADZBJ010000432.1 coordinate 2,154, forward strand.
GGTTACCATTTTGCCGACGATCAGGTTTTTGCACTGGCGCAGATTGGTATGACGTACGACGTTTTCGATCACGGTATTCGGAAAAGCAAAACGCAGGAAGCAAGACTCGAAGCAGAAAAAATACGCGTACGCCGGGAAGAAGTCGAACAGCAAATACAGCTTCAAGTGGCTGTTGCGTGGAATGATTTTCAGGCGGCGCAAAACAGTTTTGAAAGCGCAAAATCCGGCTTGGCAGCCGCCGAAGAAACGTTCAGGATTGTCCACAATAAATATCGGGCAGGTCAGGCGCTGCTGCTGGAATACATGGATGCCCAAAATCGGGTCACCACAGCGCGTTTGCAACAGATTTTAGCCTGGTCAGAAGTATTACTCAAAGAAGCCGCCATGCGCAACGCGGCAGGATTATAAATTTCCAAACATGAAAAATTCCTCCCTTTTTGGCATTTCGGCCGCAATGTTCGGCCTGTTTGTGTGGATGTGGTGCAGCAGCTGCGGCAATGACGCACCGCCGCCTGCCGCTGACTCAGCCATCTCCGACGAACGTATTGCAGTGCGCGTATCGCCCGTAACGCAACGCCAGGTGGCTTTGCCCGTCATCGCCAGCGGTATGTTGACTTCAACGGCTGAACAGCGCCTGTCTTTTAAAATAGGCGGCATCATCCGAAAAACTTACGTGGACGAAGGCGATATGGTTCGTGCCGGTCAGTTACTCGCCGTGCTGGATAAAACCGAAATTGATGCTCAGGTAGCACAGGCGCAACAAGGCCTGACCAAAGCCGAGCGCGACCTGGGTCGGGTCGAAGGACTTTATCGCGACAGCAGCGCTACGCTCGAACTGCTGCAAAACGCCACCACTGGCCGCGACGTAGCCAAAGAAACTTTCCGCATTGCAACGTTTAATCAGCAATACGCAGAAATAAGGGCTACCAGAAGCGGAAAAATCATCAAAAAACTGATGAATGAAGGAGAAATCACCGGGCCAGGTATGCCGGTTTTTGTCCTCTTTGAAACCGGCGCCAACGATTGGGTGGTAAAAGCCAATGTCAGCGACCGCGACTGGGCCAGACTGCAAACCGGCATGTCGGCCAAGGTTAGCCTCGATGCCTATGAGGGTACTAATTTCACAGGCAAGGTCAGCGACCTTTCTCCTGCGGCAGATCCGGCCAGCGGACTGTATCCGGTCGAGATCAGTGTAGCGCCGCGTGGTCAGCGATTTGCGCCCGGACTGTTTGCCAAGGTTGAAGTAACACCTTCACAATCAAGATCATACGCTGTTGTTCCGCTTGAAAGCATCGTCGAGGGCGACGGGCGTTCTGCCTATATTTTTGCCCTGCAACCCGATGGCGAAACAGTCCGTAAATTAGCCGTACAAGTGGCCCGCATCGAAGGCGACGAAGCCCTCATCAGCGCCGGGCTGGAAGGCATTAATGAGGTCGTCAGCGCTGGCGCGCCTTATTTGAACGAACAGAAAAAAGTCAGAAGGATGTGATGTTCGTCTGGCGCTATCTCCTTGCGCTTGAAACACTTTTCGCATGAAAATTGCTGAATTTTCCGTAAAAAATAGCCAATTCACGTTCATCGTGTTTTGCCTCATCTTGTCGCTCGGCGCGAGTTCATTACTCAACATGCCCCGGGCGGAAGACCCCAAATTTGCCCCTCCGGGCTACAATATCGTCGTGGTTTATCCCGGCGCTGGTCCGGCAGAAATTGAAAACAAAATCACGGACAAACTCGAAGAGCGCATCGGCGCTTTGGAGAACCTGAAAGAATTGAAGTCCGTTTCTTCCAACGGCATTTCCCTGCTCATCGTGGAGTTCAAACACGGGCAGGATGCTGACAAGAAATACGAAGAGGTGGTTCGTGAGGTCAACTCACTTCGCGCTGAACTTCAAGACGATATTTACCGCATTCAAATCCAGCGGTTTTCATCGTCTGACGTGGCTATTTTACAAGGACGTTTGTTGTCCGAATCAGCCTCTTATGCCGACCTGCGGCGCGAAGCCGAACGCCTGGAAGAAGAACTTGAAAAATTGCCCGGCGTTAAGGCCGCCGATACCTGGGGTTATCCCAAACGCGAAGTACGCATCAGCCTGAATCTGCCCAAAATGGCCAGTGAAGGCATTCCCGTTTCGCGCGTTTTTGGCGCTTTGCAAAGTGAAAACGTGAGTATTCCGGGCGGAGCCGTTGAAATTGGGAACCGGCGTTTTTTCATTGAAACCAGTGGCGATTACGAAAGCCTTGATGAAATCAAAAACACGATCATCAATGGCCAGAACGGGCATATTCTTTACCTGAAAGACATCGCAGAAGTCGAATGGGCCTACGAAGAACAACGCCACATTGCGCGACTGAACGGCACACGCTGCGTTTGGGTCACGGCGCGGATGAAAGACGAGCAGAACATCTTCGTCGTGGGCGATCAGGTGGAGCAGGTGGTAAAAAAATGGCGCGCGGACCTGCCCAAAACGATGGATTATGCCA
>JADZBJ010000433.1 GCA_020852155.1 Saprospiraceae bacterium
AAAACGACGATACGGGAATGGCTGCTACGCCGTGTTCGCGCACGAGCCATTTACAAAACTCCAGATCGGGTAGGTCGCTGATGGCTGAATAATCGAACAATTGAAAATAAGTCCCCGAACAAGCCAGGGGTTTAAATCTCGATTTTTCCATTGCTTTCAGGAAAAAATCGCGCTTTTGCTGGTAAAAAGCAGGCAAGCCCATGTATTCCCCGGCATCGTCCATAAAATCAGCAAAGGCCGCCTGCACCGGATGATTGCCTGAAAAAACATTGAATTGATGCACCTTCCTGAATTCGCGGGTCAAATCCGGCGGCGCAATGCAATAGCCCGTTTTCCAACCGGTGTTGTGGTAGGTTTTACCAAAAGAATAAATCGCCAGCGTGCGCTCGAATAGGGCAGGGTAGCGCAAGGCCGAACAATGTTGCTCGCCATCGTAAACCAGGTGTTCATACACTTCATCACTCATCAGCAGCACGTTTGTGACTTCCAGCATGGCCTCAATGGCACGCAGGTCGGCGTCACGCAAGATGGCGCCCGTCGGGTTGTTTGGCGTGTTGATGCACAGCAGTCGTGTGCGCGGCGTAATAAGCCGGGCAACTTCCGACCAGTCAATGGTATAATCCGGCGCGCTACAGGCATAGGGCACCGCAATGCCGCCGACAGTTTCCACCGAAGGGCTGTAAGAGTCGTAGCATGGTTCAATCAGGATGACCTCGTCGCCAGGGTTGACAAAAGCCGCAATGACGCAGAAAATGGCCTGTGTGCCGCCGGCAGTAATGGTTATTTCTGTTTCAGGATTCAGCGCACGACCGTAGAGCGCTTCCATTTTTTCTGCAATGCGCTGCCGCAAATTCAGCAAACCCGGCATGGGTGCATACTGGTTGTGTCCGCGCTGCATATATTCAAAAACAAGTCGCTGTAACCGGTCCGCCGGATTGAAATTTGGAAACCCCTGCGAGAGGTTGATCGCGTTGTGCTCCTGCGCGAGCGCAGACATGACGGTAAAAATGGTGGTGCCGACGTGGGGCAACTTGGAAGCAACTTGCATGGAATAACTGGTCAGGAATTAAGCAATTGTTGGCGCATCTGGGTGAGTGTGTTCAACGCGTCATGGGTGCGCGCTTTACGCCGTTCGTTCCAGCGCTGAAAATTCACCCACCAGACATCAGCGGCAAAACCGGCCAGTATCATAGCGATCATGGTCAGGAGTCCCGTTAATCCCCTGCCTGCCAACCAGCCTGCGGTGAGCAAGGTGATGACAATGGCAAAAGTGCCAACTAAAAATTTGGCGGCGGAATTATAGCCGCTATACAGTTTTAGTGCATTGACAATGCGCAGGGTGATCTGAAACGGTAAAACCCAGATGGCAAAACCGGCCGCTGCCAACGGCGACATCAGCACCAGCAACAAACCGCGCCAGGGCGATGGCGCTTTTTGCGCTTCGGCGATACCCTGATCTGTGAGGTTCGCGCTGTTCAAGGCCGACACATATTGGTCGGTTTCGGTTTTTACAGCGGTATTATCCGCGTGTTTCAGGCAAAACTCCTTTGTGAGCGCGTATGAAACTTTAGGTTCGTCAGGAGCATTATGCTTGAATATGCTGCTCCAGGTTTTGACGTATTCATCATTTTCCTCCCTTTTCCCGTCAATACACAAGTCCCGGACACGCTGTTCAATGGCTTGCGTAAATGCGTCAACAGCGGCCTCATGGTCTTGCTCTTCCTGTGCTTGCCAGGCTGATACAGGCATCAATTCGCCGTAATGAATGACCACTTCAGCATCGCGAAATGTCTGTGGCTGGGCATACGACAGGCCTACGGGTAAAATACGCACATTGGCGGCCCATTGGTTGCGCTTTTCAGTGCCAAAAGCAATGCGCGCCGTGCCTGTTTTGAACGGGCGGACAAAAGGGTGATCCCAACTGCCGCCTTCAGCCGCGATGAATAACAAACCATACTGTTCGAGGTGCTCAAAACTTTGCCGGAAGGCATTGTCGTTGTTACGCGCTTCACCGTCTTGAACATCTTCGCGGCGCTTGATCGGAATACAATACAGCCTGCTCAGAATCCAGCCCAGCACCGGATTTTTAAAAAGTCCGTAGTTGGCCAGAAAAAACATTTCCTGTCGAATGGAAATGCCCACGTTGAGCGGATCGAGCAAGGTGCTGGGGTGGTTTGAAACGACAATGACAGGCCCGTCAAAGCGCAAATTATCCAACCCTAATCGTGTCACTTTCCGATAGTAAACGCTGGTGCCAACCCACGACCAGGCGCGCAAAAGGAAATAGATGAACCGCAATGGCGGAGATATGGTACGGTTTCTAAAATTCATGTGTGGGTGCCTCATTCAGAGGCGGCTGCAAATCAACGCATTTTTGTACTTTCCCGTTCAGGATTTTCAAGACGAATCCCTGTGCTTTGTTTTCCCGAACGCGCTCTACCTTCGCCGCATGAATCATCTTGCTCACTGCCTGCTTTCCTTCAACGATCAGGGTTTGCTTATTGGCAATTTCATTGGCGATGATGTGAAAGGAAACGACTGGAAGCACTTTCCAACGCCGATTCAACGAGGCATCCTGCTGCATCGGGCGATTGATTCCTTCACGGATCATCATCCGGCGACTGACGAGAGCGTGCGGCGTATCCGTCCGTTGGGCGGGCGTTATGCTTCGCCGTTGGTGGATATTTTGTACGATCATTTGCTTTGCCTTCGCTGGAACAATTTCAGTGCCGTTTCGCTGGCTGATTTTGCGGCTACGACTTATGAACAGTTGAATCAGGGCAAGGAGCACATGAATGACGCGTTGCAGGAGCGTTTGCCGCGTATGCTGGCCGGGCATTTTCTGGAAGGTTATAACTCCCGTGAAGGACTGGAATGGGTGCTCGAACGTTTTAATCAGCGCATTCCGGTCAAGTATCAGCCTGACGTGTTAGCAGATTACTTTTTTAATCATCTGGAACAATTTTTGACCGATTTCGATGCGTTTTTCCCGGAATTGGTGCAACATTGTCAACAAAAAATTGCCTCTTTTTCATGAATAAAATTTTCTTCATTGGCTGTGTGGCGGTCATTGCCAGTCTTTGGGCTTGCCAGACGGAAAAAAAATGCAAGTACAAACCCTCCGCCATTTTTGAAAAAAACCTGCCGCACATCGTGCAGTATAACTATGAAGTACAAGGCAGCCAGTCGCTCGAAAGCATGTTGCTGGATACCGGCGTTTTGCTTGAAATAGGGCAGGAAGTTTGTGATGTCACCAAACAAGAATATCGTTTCACGGTAAAAGGTGATTTCGCTCAGTTCCCGGACTCGCTTTGGCTGCGTGAAGCCACTCGCCAGCTGGTTTTTCTGAGTTCATTCTCTGAAAAACAGGCAGCCCTGAAATCGTGGGCCGATATCATTGAAATGCGCCGCGCCGACATGAAACTCGGCGAAGACCGCGAAGTGCAGCCCGGTGTGTATGTGCGTGTTGACAAAGTGTTAAGCCCAGAACAAAGTACGCTTCTGGTCGTTTTCTCTCAACAATAAGTTGACACAATGACCTCTATCCAAAAATTGATACCCGCCAGCAAAAAATGGCGCTGGCTGATGGCTTTAACGCTGTTGCTTGCCGTCGGACTCTTTTATGGTTTTACCAAATTGCCATACATAGGTATTAAGCCATTTCGCTGGAATCCCGATGAAAACATGAGCGGTGGCTGGCGTTTTCCGAAAGGCGCCAAACCATCTAACTATGGACTTAAAGCCCAAAAAATCAGCATAAAAACGCCAGATGGTATTCAGTTGTCGGCCTGGCTTTGCGAAAGCAACCTCGACAGTACGCGTGGCGCTGTGATTGTTTTGCACGGTATATCCAGTTGTAAGGAAACCCAGTTTTCCAGAGCGGCTTTGCTGGCCAATCAGGGTTTCGCTGTATTGATCCCTGATTTGCGCGCTCACGGTGAAAGCGGCGGCGATTTTTGCACGTTCGGTTTTTATGAAAAATACGACATGAAAGCCGCGCTCGATACCTTAACTGCGCTTTTTCCGAATAAAAAAATGGGCATTTGGGGCGCTTCACTTGGCGGAGCGATCACCATTCAATCCGTAGCCCTTGATTCGCGCTTTGACTTTGGTATTGTGGAAAGCACATTTGACGATTTTCGTCTGGTGGCCAATGAATACAGCGCTTCATATGTGGGTTTTAAAAATCAGGATTTCACCGATTATATCCTGTCAAAATCGGAAGAAATAGCGCACTTTGAAGCGGATTCAGTCAAACCTTATCTGGCTGCAGCTACCATCCACCAGCCGATGTTATTCATGCACGGCTCGAAGGACGAACGTATTCCCATCGAAATGGGACGACATAATTTTGAAGCCTGTGCCTCCCCCAACAAACAATGGATCACGGTCGAAAACGGCTTTCACACTAACCTTTGGACTATCCAGTACGACAGCCTCAGCAGCGCTGTCACGCATTTTTTGAATGACAAGCGATGATGAGAGGTAAGTGATGAGTGGTTAGTGATTAACGGTAAGTGATTAGTTTTTTTAGTGTCAAAATCATGAAAAAACTAATCACTTACCACTAACCGCTAACCACTAACCACTAACAATTGACTCGTATGGCAGGAGTTCAATTTCCTGATTGACATAAACGCGTTTTCCGGTCAGGTTACACCAGGCATTTTGTCGTTGATGATCGCGACTGAATTGAATGTGCCAGACGTCCGTTTCAATTTCCTGTACCACTTCCACCTGACTGCCAAAAAGGCTGTGTGCCTCCTCCAGTTCAGCCTTTTGCTCCACCGAATAAAATTCAAGATCGTCGGATGTAAAGCAAACATTGCCCAATAAAGCATTGATAATCAATAATGTGTATTGCTGTACAGGCGTCAGGTTTTGATCTTCTGTGCGCAGTATAAACACATCCGGGTCATTCTGGAAGAATCGCCCGTTGAGTTGCCAGCGATTCAACGTCGAGCGAAGGGAAGCCACGGTACTGACCCTTTCGCGGTGGCGGAGTGTGGCGAGTAGCGCGTGTTCCCATTTTGTATGCACATCACCGCCAATGCGGCAATAATCAGCGATGCCGAAGCAACTGGCCAAAGGCGCACCGCAAGCGAGTATGCGTTTTTTACCCAGCATCTGCCGCAAAAATTCCATAGCCTCGTGCATGACTTGTCCACGTGTTTTGCCCTTGGGCGGGTGGATGGCTACGGCAAACAGAAAATCGAGTTTAAACAGTTCGTAACCCCATTTTTCAGCCAGCAGGTGAAACACCCCGGCGAGGTAATCCCTTACTTCCTGGCGATAAAAGTCGAGGGCGAAATACCAGCCGCCCCACATGGGGTTCCAGCCGACTCGAACGGGTTGCCCTTTTCGGTCGCGCAATAGCCAGTCAGGGTTTTTACGCAAAATTTCAGCATTTTTCGAAACGACAAACGGCGCGACCCAAATGCCGGGCATCATGCCCTTTTCTTTGATTTGATGCGCTATTTCGCCCATTTTTCCCTTGAATTCGACCTTGGGCAGCATCCAGTCGCCGACCTCCTGTTGCCAGCCGTCGTCAATTTGAAATGCCTGCACGGTATTCACGGGCACACTGGAAAACGATTCAAGGTTGTGTCGTAAAATCTCCGGCGTGATGCGGTTGAAATGGCGATACCAGCTCGTCCAGCCCATGAGCGGCGGCGCATCAGGCGGCTGAATGCCCGACAGGCTGGCGTATTGGTCAAAAACGGCTTTTTCTGTGCCTTTGATAAAAACCACGTCCAGTGCCGGAAAAGAGTGCGAAAGTTGAAGGCCGTCGAGGTCTTTGCGAACGATCAGCACAGATTTGGCCTGATCGTACAAGAACAGCGTGAAACCTGAATGCTCATTCAGCGAGCCGACCAGTAGCAAATGTTGCGGCAGTTCGCTTTGTATGCAGGTGTACGACCAGGAATGTACATAACCCTTTCCCTTCGGAATATCTTCGATGTATTCATCGCCATAATGGCCCATTCTGCTCCGCGCCGGGCTGAGCAAGGGTTTTATACCCTGATTCGGAGTCAAGACACGCGTTTCACTCCAGCTTTGGTAGCCATTGGCCAGCAGTCGCCAGCCCTGTAGCAGGGTAAGGTCAAAATGAAGTTCGAGGCGATTGACGGTGATGTCTTGTCGAGGGTGTAAAAAGATCGAATATCTCGAAGTGCCGTCTGCGTCAGTTCGGTCAAAATTGACAAAAAAGTTTCCGAAGGAGTTTGATTTATCGGGTTGCAGCGTATGCTTTTCGCCGTCAACGGTGAGCAGGGCTTGTCGAAAATTGAGCATGTAGATTGCCTTTGTCTTGAATCGGGCAAATGGCGTGGTTGGCCCGAATTTTGCCTGCAAGATAAGTGGAATGTAATTGGCAACAGGAGCAGTGACGGGCCATTTTAATCAATAAATTTTCACGATAGTAATAGTTTTCATGACGGGATTTCAACGATTCGCAAAGTTGTTTTGCAAGGGTTTTTTCAAAAATGCAAGAGGGTTTCATGTCTTGATGTGGTGGATGTTTATCGGCGCAGTCGGTTTGCAGGCTCAACAACAGACAGACAAGCATTTGTCGCGCCGCGTTAAATTGCCGGAAGTGCTCAAGGAGGTGAGTGGCATGACGCGCTTGCCTAATGGCGATCTTTGGCTGTTGAATGATTCCAATAACTCTTCAGATTTATATCGGGTTGATCCGCAAACCGGAAAGGTGGTGGAGACGCGGCGTTTGCCGGTAAAAAACTACGATTGGGAAGACCTCACACACGACCCGCAAGGGCGGATGTATATCGGCGATTTTGGCAACAACCGCAATCAACGCCGCAACCTGCGTATTTTCAGGTATGATCCTGCAACGCAGGCTTTGGACAGTATTGAATTTCAGTACCCCGATCAAAAAGCATTTCCTCCGGCCAGACAGGAAGACTGGAATTTTAACTGCGAAGCATTTGTGTTTTCAAATGACAGCCTTCACCTTTTTTCAAAAAATGTGTTCGTTGGAAATTTTATCACCAAGCACTATGTCGTGCCGGCACGACCTGGAAAATATACCGCCGAATTGCGCGACAGCCTTCGGGCGCCCAATCGTGTGATTACCGGAGCTGCGTTGAGTTCAGACGGCCAGACGCTGGCCCTGACAGGTTATATTATCGGGAAAAAATTAGGCTTCATTCCTTCTACAACAGCCAGTGTGATGTACCTGACCGGTTTCCCGAAAGGTCGCTTCCTGCGTGGCAAGATGGAGCGCAAACGACTGCCCAAATTCCTGATCGCACGGCAGTATGAATCGGTAACGCAATGGACGCCCGGCCGCTGGATTGTCGCTAATGAGGGACGAAAACCGCAGGTGCAATCCATCTGGCGTGCTAAAAGATGATTTCGTTAATTTGTTATCGTTGCACAATCAAAATACAATGAAGACGCTAGTTCAGCGACAAAACAAAACAATATTCTTCTGCTCCGATGATAAGTAGTTGACTTTCAGGAAAATATTTTACTTTTGTCCGCCTTATTAAAATCGTATCAAGATGTCGAGTTGGCTTGCCTGTGTCAAGAATTGAAAAAAAAATTCCCTGATTTGCAGACTACAAGTAATTTCGACGCAAGAAATAACCTGTTCACCTTTACAATTTTTGTGCTCATCGCCTATGATGAACGAACTCAT
>JADZBJ010000434.1 GCA_020852155.1 Saprospiraceae bacterium
TGTACATCGCCCTGATTGGCTTTGCAAGCCTGTTTTTTAAAAAATATCAATGGAAAGGGCGAACCCTGGAATAATGAGAATTCATAAAACAGATACGCTCCTGCTACTGAAGACGGCATACTGCATAGTCATAGATGCAGAGGCCCGTCCTGTCGTTTATCCTTTGAATGGACATTTACCACTTTAAACGTCCGTGATTTGACTTTTAATTCATTCAAAAAAGACCGCGTTCGGGCCGTTTTAAGGGCTGAATTTGCTAATTTTGCGCCTCGTTTACAATGGCCATTGGCCAAAGTCCTGATTCAATATGCAACCGAAAGAATTTTTAAAAAAATTAGGCCTCAAAACCCGCAACCAGGGTACATGGACCGGCCTGAATGACATCACCGGCAGCCGCCGTTATATTGACTCTTATTCGCCGGTGGACGGAGAATTTATTGGCTCAGTCAGCATTACCACCCGCGAACAATACGAACAGGTGATGCAGTCGGCTACTGACGCTTTCCAGGTATGGCGCGAAATGCCAGCGCCCAAGCGCGGTGAGATCGTTCGCCAGTACGGTGAGGTATTGCGCCAGTACAAAGACCCGCTGGGTCGTCTGGTAAGTTATGAAATGGGCAAAAGCCTGCAAGAAGGCTTTGGAGAGGTGCAGGAAATGATTGATATATGCGACTTTGCCGTGGGCCTGTCTCGCCAGTTGTACGGCCTGACGATGCACTCCGAGCGCCCCGGCCACCGTATGTACGAACAGTGGCATCCGCTGGGCATTGTCGGCATTATTTCTGCCTTCAACTTCCCGGTTGCTGTGTGGTCGTGGAATGCCTGCCTCGCCTGGGTTTGCGGCGACGTTTGCGTTTGGAAACCTTCGGAAAAAACGCCACTGTGCTCTATCGCTTGCCAGAACCTGTTTCAGAAAGTCCTGAAAGCCAACGACCTGCCGGAAGGCATCAGTTGTATTGTGAACGGCGATTACAAAGTCGGTGAATACATGACCAAAGACCACCGCATGCCATTGCTCAGCGCAACAGGCAGCACCCGCATGGGTAAAGTTGTCGCACAAACTGTAGCAGCGCGCCTGGGCCGCAGCATCCTGGAACTGGGTGGTAACAACGCCATCATCATCACGCCTTCGGCCGATATGAAAGTGGTGCTGACCGGCGCAGTATTTGGCGCTGTGGGTACAGCCGGACAACGTTGCACGACTACGCGCCGACTGATTATTCATGAAAGCGTGTACGAACAGGTAAAAGCGACGCTGGCCAAAGCATATCCGCAACTCCGCATCGGTAATCCGCTGGATTCCAACAACCACGTTGGGCCGTTGATTGACAAAGGCGCAGTGGAAAATTACCTGTACGCCATCGGTGAGGTTAAAAAGTCAAAAGGAAAATTCCTGGTAGAAGGCGGTGTGCTGGAAGGTCCGGGTTACGAAAGCGGATGCTATGTAAAACCATGCATCGCAGAGGTGGAAAACCACTGGGACATCGTTCAGCACGAAACCTTTGCGCCGATTTTGTACCTCATCAAATACGGCTCCATCGAAGAAGCCATTGCGCTACAAAATGCTGTGCCACAAGGTTTGAGTTCGGACATTATGACCAACAACCTGCGCGAAGCAGAGCGCTTCCTGTCTGTTGCCGGTTCTGACTGCGGCATTGCCAATGTCAATATCGGTACTTCAGGCGCAGAAATCGGCGGTGCATTCGGTGGTGAAAAAGAAACCGGCGGCGGTCGCGAATCCGGCTCTGACAGCTGGAAGGCTTACATGCGTCGTCAGACCAATACCATCAACTATTCGGAACAGTTGCCACTGGCACAGGGCATTAAATTCGATCTGTAAGGTTGGCCTGATCAAGTATCAAATCAACTTTTTTATTGGGCAAAGCTGCATTTGCGCCTTCGCGGGCGTTTTTGGGCTTTGCCCAAATTTTACCAGCAGTTTATGTTGATCTTCAGTGCAAGACCTCGATTTGTGCTAAAGAAGATCAAATGAAGGAAAAAGAACTTGCTTTTCGTTTAAAACATGATGAACAACCGCGATAATCTCATCGGAATTCTGGGGGTGATGTACCGTTGGCGCAAGGCCATCCGCAATGTATGTTTGTTGACCCTGGTGGGTAGTATTGTGGCTACGCTTTTGTTGCCCAATTACTACGAGTCCACCACGTCATTCTATCCGGCCAACCCAAGCGTTGCCAATCCGGACATGTTGTTCGGCTACGGCGGTGCGGAACTTGAATTGTTTGGCGGCGACCACGAACTGGATCGCATGGCCGAGATTGCCAACAGCACCAAATTGGTGGATTACATGGTGCAAAAATTTGGCCTTTATGCACATTATGAGATTGACTCCACCTCAAAAGAAGGACGATTCTGGGTGCGTGAAACTTTCAGGGGTAACTATTCAGCCCTGAAAAATAAAAACGATGCACTCGAAGTCAGCGTCGAAGACCAGGACCCTGATATGGCCGCCCAAATGGCCAATGCCGTCCGCGAATACGTCAACAAAGTTTGTCAGCAACTGACCAAGGATGAGCAAGCCAAGATGCTGTTAGCGTTTGATATGAACATGAAGCGGAAAAATGGCGACTTGCAAAATCTCGCCGACTCCATGCAACAGCGTCAGCTCAAGTTTAATATCTATAACCCTGGCACTCAGAGCGAGCGCCTGTCTTATTTGCTGAACAAAGCCGAGTCAGACATTGTCCGAAACAAGGCGCGCATGGAAGTCCTGAAAAACAACCCGCTGATTCCGCAAGATACCGTTGAGTTTATCAAGGCTGAGTTGCTCGCCGCACAACGCGAACGCGAGATGCTGCTGTCCAGCACATCGCCCACCGGTTCGCTGACCCTTAAAGGCTATACCGAAGGTTCACCTGAAATCAACGTGCTGACAGACCTGCACTTTCAGGCGCGCAAGCAGTTGAGTTACGACCTGGAGCGCTACAATCAGTTGCTGGCGGCTTTTAATTCGGACATTCCGATGCTGCACACCATTCAGGTGGCCGAACCATCACTGATGAAATCGCGGCCCAAGCGCATGATTATTGTTGGTGCGGCGTTGATTGCGGCTTTCTTCTTTACGGTGCTGGGCGTACTCCTGCTCGAAGCATACCGCAACGTCAACTGGAAAGAGGTTTTTTCGGAAAACCCTTGATAAACCCATGATGTCCAGATTCCTGCAATTGGGCCTTGATCGCTTGTCCGGCTGGATGGGCGTGCCGAAGTCTTTCCCCTTGGGAGGGCTTTTCCTGTTGTTGGGTATCAGTGTGCCGGGTAGCCTGATTGCCGCCATTTACAAGCAACAATTAGCGCTGGCGATGATACCGGCCGGGCTGTTGCTGTTGTGGCAAACCCTCATGAACCTTGAGCGTATTTATTTCCTGCTCATGGCCATGATTCCGCTGTCCATTGAGGTGCAGTTGCCGGGCGGTTTGGGCACCGATTTGCCGTCCGAACCCCTGATGTGGCTGTTGACTGGCGTTGGCGTTGTGTGGTGGCTGCAAAACTGGCGCAGCGTGGATGCGCGATTCTTGCGGCATCCGATTTCGCTGGCGTTGTACGCGCATTTGGCGTGGCTGGCGGTCTGTACAGTCACTTCCCAGGGATCGTTTCTTTCCATTAAATTTTTGCTGGCCAAAGGCTGGTACCTGATCACGTTTTACTTCTGGGCGGGGCATTTTCTGAATTCGGCCGCCAATTTCAAACGCATGATCTGGTGGTTTTTTGCGCCGCTGCTGTTTGCTACGCTTTGGGTGTTGTTTCAGCAGGCACAAACGGGTTTCAGTTTTGAAAAAGCGGCCTATACGATGGGCCCTTTTTTCCGAAACCACGTGTCGTATGCTTGTATTCTGGCCGTGTTTCTGCCTTATGTCTGGTATGTGCGCTACTGGAGCAGACCGCGTTCGGGCGCCTGGTGGTTGCTGATCGTGGGCATTGTTGTGTTCATTGTCGGGATCAATTTCGCTTACACGCGGGCAGCCTATGTGGCCCTTTTGGCAGCCGTTGGTATGAAATGGCTCATCAACTGGCGCAAACTGAAATGGGGACTCATGGCTTTTGGGCTAATCATCGCCATTTTTATCGGGTTCGTTGGCACGCGCGACAACTGGCTGCTCTTTGCTCCGCAATATGAAAAAGCCATTTCGCATACGGAATTTACCAACCTGCTGGAAGCAACGACGCGCCTGGAAGACATCTCCGTCATGGAGCGCGTTTATCGTTGGGTGGCGGCTACTTATATGATTCAGGAGCACCCGGTCACGGGTTTTGGCCCTGGCACATTCTATACTTTTTACAAAGACTATACCGTATCGAGTTTTAAGACCTATGTGAGCGACAACCCGGAAAAATCGGGCACGCACAATTATTTTCTCATGACGGCCGTCGAACAGGGCTTGCCCGGACTACTGTTTTTCGTGGTGTTCATTCTGGTGGTGATGATGCAGGGCCAACGAATCTACCACAAAAGCCGCGACCTGTTGCACCGGCGCATGGTGCTGGCGCCCTTGCTGAGTTTCATGATGATCAACCTGCTGATGCTTATGAACGACCTGGTAGAAACCGACAAAATCGGCTCGCTTTTCTTCATGGCCGCCGCTATGCTGGTGAATCTGGATTTGGAGAAGGGGGGTGAAGGTGTTGAAAGTTGAATGTTGTTGAAAGTTGAAGGTGTTGAAGGTTGAAAGTTGAAGTGGTTATTTGGCAAAAACAACATCACACATCCGAAAAAAAGTTGTCATCCTGAACGAAGTGAAGGATCTGCAACCCACGAAGGGTTGTGTCACGTATCCTACAATATTGATCGGAATATTGTACCAGAAAGGCATAGCCAATGTATTAGTGGAAATATCGTAAACCAAGGGGCGTAGCCCTGACATCCAAAATTATAGCCACCGCCTACACCCAACGATACATTCAATTTGTTTTCTTGGTGTACGATGAATGATATGATCAGGGTAGATTACAGGGCTACGCCCCTCAATGGTAATGTCATTTTTTCTACGAAGATTACAGGGCTACGCCCCTTAATGATAGTGTCATTTTTTGTGTGATGTGTCATCCCGAACGTATCGAAGGAACTGGCCAGTGAAAGGCGCGATTGACCTTCGCAGGATGTAGATGTTTCGCTACGCTCAACATGACATATCGCACAAAAAATGCCACGACTGAACGTCAATATATAAAAACACAGAATGGGAAAGATTAGAGAAGAATTGATCGGACTTGACTGTTTGCTTGTACGTTTGCTAGTGGATAAACTGCCGTTATTGTGCCGATAAACTACCGTTAAATCCCCCCCCCTCAAAACCTTTCCTTATTCTCCTCCCAAAACAGATACTCCTCGTCAATTTCAAACTCGGCGTCTTTTTCCCAGATTTCCATTTCGCAGGGCTTGCAGTTGAATTTGAGTTTGTATTCCACCTCGCCGTGTTTGAGCGTGAGCGGTTCGGCGAGTTTTTCGCCCATGGTAGCGCGCTGGTAGCGCGGGCATTTGCCTAATTCATATTTCACGCAGTATTTCGTGACCATCACGCGCGATTTGCCGGGATCCCATTGCAGTTCGAAAGCCTTTTCCATGTCCGTCACGCCGTGGCGCTGGTAGAAAGCCCTGGCCAGGCGGTTCGAGATATTGTAGGTATAATCCAGTTTGGTCACCGGGTACGGATGCGTCGTTTTCTCCACCGGAATCTCGTCGCGCTGGTAGTTGCGGATACGAATATCAATCAGTTGTTCCAGGGCCGCCCGGCGTATTTCATTGACTTTTGAATTGGGTAAAAACCAGTCCTGCGAAAAATCAACCGTGACTGTTTCGGCCATGAAGGGCGTGTTGCCGGTTTTGGCGAGGTTCTTTTTGATGTTATCGAGCAGTCCTTCAGCGTTTTTGGCGGCTTCTTTGGGCGCATCCACCTGAACGGTGCTGACGTGTCCGTCTTCGTCGGTGACTTGCAGGCTGAATCCGTTGTCGGTTTCGCTGAAGTGCATCTGCACCATGATTTTGCGGACGGCGCTGTTTTCATTTTCCACCATCCGCGTAAATTCCGCATCGAGGTTGCGGTAGATTTCTGTGCCGATGGGCAGCGGTTGCAGGGTATTCGGGATGACCAGATCGTTAAAAATCAGGTTGACCTGCGTGCCGTCGGCGATGCCTTCTTCATTGATGAAATAGAGTCCGTCGCCGTTGTTGAGCAGTTCGTAATTTTCAATGCGGTAGCCGTTGGCTTTGATTTCCAGCAATTTGCCAATGTACTGGCCTTTTGACTTGGGACTTTCCCACGAACCGATTTTTTCACGGCGGTGGTTGACAAAATAGTCTGTATAGCCCCGGTTAAAACTGCGTTCGAGTTGAGGCTCGAAATTGTAAAACGTTTTTCCGGAAGAGGCTTTTTCGTAGCGGTCGGCGTTGGCTTCGAGGAAGGCGTCTAACTTTTGGCGCAGGTAGGAGGTGTTGTTTTTCACATAGACCAGTTCCTTCAGTCGGCCTTCAATTTTAAAGGAAGAAATACCGGCCTGAATCAGGTTGGGCAGTTCGTCGCTCAGGTCCAGGTCTTTGATCGAAAGCAGGTGACTGCTCTCGATGAGCGTATCGCCTTTGCCATCAATGAGGCGATAAGGCAATCGGCAGTTTTGCGCACAGGAGCCGCGATTGGCCGAGCGTTCGCCGTTGGCCACGCTCATGTAGCAGTTGCCGCTGAATGACACACACAAAGCGCCGGTAACGAAAAATTCCAGTTCGACATCGGTGGCTTCGTGTATCTCGCGGATCTGATCGAGGTTCAGTTCCCTGGCTAATACCACGCGCTTCATACCGGCGTCGGCCAGGAATTTTACGTGGGCGGCGTCGCGGTTGTTGGCCTGTGTGCTGGCGTGGATAGCGATGGGCGGCAAGTCCATTTCCAGGATGGCCATGTCTTGTACAATGATCGCATCCACACCGATCAGGTACAAATCCTGAATGAGTTTGCGGCAGTTTTCAAGTTCGTTATCGTAGAGGATCGTATTGACGGTCACCAGCACTTTGGCTTTGAACAGGTGGGCGTAACGCACCATTTCAGCGATGTCTTCCAGGCTGTTGGTGGCGTTGGTGCGCGCGCCAAACTGCGGCGCTCCAATATAAACGGCATCCGCTCCGGCATTCACGGCGGCCATGCCCTGATAGAGGTTTTTGGCAGGCGCGAGGATTTCGATTTTTCTTTTCATTAAAAGCAGCAAAAAAGCGGCTGCAAAAGTATGCAAATTGTCGGGGAGGGCGGTGAAGATTGAAAACGCGGATTACGCAGATTTGAAACGCGGATTTTCTGCGGCATCTGCGGGAAACTTATCCTGCAATGAATTTGCTCGCGAGCATTTTTAATGCGATGTGTTACGTTAGCAAGTCTCTGACTTGCGTTATCAATGCTGGCGAGCGTGGATTTTGCACCAACTCGTTTGGTGTGTTAATCGCAAGTCAGAGACTTGCAGACAGCGCACGTCGCGTCGGAGACGCTCGCGAGCATGGCTGCCTAAGTTTTCACAAAATACTTTTATATTAGCGTTTTAGATCATCGGTAAAAAAGACTGTTTAACGGCAGATGTCGCAGAAAATCAGCCGAAAATGGAAGATATACCGACACGAACCCTCGTATGAATGACCGAATTTATGTTGTGCTGTTTTTATTGCTGTGCGGGATGGCTTGCACAGACAATACTCCGGCCATAGCGCCCGCCGAAAATGATGCCGGACGGGACACGCTTGCATTTCACTACAATCAACTGGGCGACGACGAAAACCATCGGGGGAATTATGCTTCAGCGTTGACGTACTACCAAAAATCAATGGATTTGGCCCTGAGCCATCAGGATTCTGCCCAGTATTACGCGTCCATGCTCGACCGTGCTATGGTTTTTGAAAAATCAGGCGACCACACACAGGCTATCGTTCAATCCAAACCGGTTATTGACGCCTATATCCGCCATCGGGATTCGGCAGCGCTGGGGCGCGCCTACGCCACCGTCGCGATTTTTTACACGGGCCAACAAAACGCTGACACCGCACGGGCTTTGCTGCGCAAAAGTTTTCCGTTGATTGAAAAACATGGTTCGCCTATCGAAATGTCGGCGGCGCTGAATCAAATGGCATTCACGTATAGCGATGAACAGCAGTGGGCAATGGCGCTGCCTTATCTGGACAGTGCCTGGCATGTCATGCTGCGCACAGGCATACCCTACAACAAA
>JADZBJ010000435.1 GCA_020852155.1 Saprospiraceae bacterium
CTTGAAAATCAGGAAAATCAATCCTGGAAATCTTCAAAATCACTTAGAGTATAAATTTGAAGCAATATGAAAAATGCTACACGCCGGTATTTAAGGTTGTCCTCCATGACCAGCTGGGTCATGCTTTTAGGGTTCAGTCTGGGCTTTATCAAGGCTAATGCACAGTCTTGCGAACACGTGGGATGGGTGGAGTCCAGTTCCATCGAATGCGGTGTTGTAATCCTCGATTTGGATACGGGTGAAAAAATGAGGGCCTTCGAAGGCTCCGAGTCGCTGGTCGCCGGTAAAACGATATGCTTCTCAAGTTCGCCAGCCGCATTGCCATCATCCTGCAATGCTACTGATCTTTCTGTCATTCGGATTGACGAGATTTCATACAGCCTGCCTTGTACAGCCGGCATCGTGCATGAAGTTAGTGCCGGAAATCCTTTGCGCGTAAAATTCACAGCCCAGGTCTATGACGCCGCCGTGCAGATATGCGACTGGAAATTCAGCGACGGCGCTGTCGCATCAGGCCAGGAAGTATCACATACTTTTGAATCCTCCGGTTTTTATCAGGTCATTTTGACGGTTCATGACAATCAGGGTTGTTCTATCACTAAAACCAAAAATATTTACCTGAACAACAGCGCTACGGCCTTGTGCAACCTGGATATGACGCTCACTGCGGTTGGTCAGGAAATTTATGGCCGTGTTGCCGTTGATCCTGCTGTTGATGCGCAAATTGGTCAGGTAAAATGGTACCTGGCACGTACCTCGCAAGTGCTGGCAGAAACCCCTGAGTTTGTGGCGCCTGCTCCACAAAACGATGGCAGCATCATGGTTTGTGCCGACATCACCACCTCGGATGCGGATATGGGAGGTGTTTGCAATCAGACACTGTGCAAGACGCTGGTGATGACACAGCCTGATTGCGTTCAACCCATGATGACCACGGATCTCCTCTGCGGTCCGGCCAGCGTACCCGTATGCGGATGCAACAACGTCACATACAAAAATGAATGCGATGCCATTGCTTCCGGCGTCAGGATGTGGTGGGCTGGCGCGTGCGATCAGCCTTCCAATACTTGCCACGCCAACCTTGAGGTACTAAAAATCAATGGAAATCCCATCAGCGGTGGATTCTGGGTGACTTTTAAAAATCACTCAACCGGCGCTTTCGGCAATACTCAACTGGATTTCGGCGACGGAACAGACATGTGGCAAGGCGCCAACTGGGACACCATCGCACATTACTATGAACATCCGGGGCACTATCGGACCAACCTCAGCGTCTGGCAAAACGATGCGTGCCTGTCCACAGCAACCATGCTTTTAGCCACTGATGCTGCACATGGACAAGTGCCTCCTGAAATGACTGATTATGTGATGCCTGGCGATGCCAATGATGACGGCGTTAGTAACGTGTATGATTTGCTGCAACTGGGGCTGGGTTACTTTCACGATGGCGTACCTCGCCCGAATGCACACACGGCCTGGTTACCGCAGTTTGCCCCCGAGTGGCCCGACAAAGTAGCGGGTAATGGCGTCAATTTCAAACACATGGATAGCGACGGCAATGGAACCATCAACTTGTTTGATACTGACCCCATCGAGCAACATTATGTTTCCTTGCCACTGATTAATGTTCCGTTCGAAGAAACCAGCCCGCAAATCCGCCTGGAATTCCCGAATTTACCAGACACAATCGTCGTATCATCGGCCAATACTCAGGCGCTTCAAATTCAGGCTGACTTGATTGCCGGTTCTAATACCCGTCCGTTATTGGGCGTGCACGGTATTGCCATGGCTATTGAATATCCTGAAGCCGCTGAGCATCACCCGGAGGTCAACTATGATGATAACTCGTTTTTGGGCTTTACCAACCATATCCTGATGATGCCGCATGATAACCATGCAAAGAGGCAACTTGATCTGGGTATCACGCGTATTACGGGCAGCAATACCGGCGGTTACGGTCGCATAGCCAGTATCAATTTCGTTTGCGATTTCATTATCATCGTGGATATCATAGAGCGCACGGGCAACAATATCGTGCCGTTTACATTGCCTGTCAGAAGCATTCGCGCCATTAACAGAGACGGACAGCCGCTGGATATCAGTGTGCCGGACATTCAGGATACGGTGTGGATTAAAATTCAGGGAGCCAGCCCGAGCACAACACCGACACTGGCAGATCAAAGTATTTCGGTTTCACCCAACCCGGTGCGCGGCATAACGACCATTCACTGCGACCGCCTGACGATGGAAAAGGTGGAGATTATCAATGCTTTCGGGCAGGTAGTAGCGACCTTTAAAACGCCTTCTGCCAACCTGGAAATGGACACCTCCGACTGGTCGTCGGGCGTTTACACGGTGAGAATAGCCACTGATCAGGGCAGTACAGAAAAACGATTGGTGGTGCCTTAGAGTCAACAGAACGACATGAAAAAAGCCATGCACTGATAAAGATCAATGCATGGCTTTATTATTTCAGACTGAAACAGCGCAATCTTACGCTTGTTGTTTCAATGCCTTTTCTGATTCAGCGAGCAGAAACTCTGCTTTTGAGCGGAAGCGGAAATTAGGATCTGCTTCTTCAAATTTGCGTTGCAGGAAAAACTTCAACTCCGGAATGGCCGCAGCGTATTGTTTGGCATGGAATAGCGAATCAGCCTTGCGCAAACGAGCCAGCCAGTGAATAGGCTGAACAGCCAGCGACATTTGAATCGTGTGGCTAAAGTCTTCGGCAGCCAGCAGCCACTCATTTTTCATCATGCGAATTTTCCCGCGGCCGTAATGAGGCTCAGGGTTGTTCGGATTGATGTCGATGCTTTTGGAAAAATCGTAGAGCGCGTCGTTATAGTTTTTCAACTTGTAGTTGACATACCCGCGACGTTCGTACGCCAGGGCGTGCTTTTCGAATTTTTCAATAGCGCGGTTGAGGGCTTCCATGGCTTCTTTTTCCATACCAGCCTGGTTCAACAGTGTACGTCCGTTGATGTATTCAACTACTGCTGTTTTTTCAGAAGTAGGCTCAATGATGTATTGATCCAAGATTTGTCCGTTGGCGACCCACCAGGCGCCTACATTGCCCGCCAGGGCAAATTGGGCCACCTCCTTCAACAGGGCAGTGGTGCTTCTCCAGTGCTTCTCGGTACTGTTGATGACTGATTGAGGTACGTCGAGCGCGTACTCCTCTGGTTTGAACACCAATTCCGGCTTAAGCAGGATGTCTGCCTTGAAATAAGTTTCAGTGCGCGTTTGCCAATGCTTGACGACAATATCGTACGTGCGTTGCGACCCAAACTCCAGACGACCTCTGAAAATGAGTTTAAGCGGATTAACCGTTGGCGTTACTGCGGCGGATGAAGGTTTGTGTGACATAATACCTGCTATTATTGCTTTCAAACGATGCCTCCATTTGGTTATGAGCATTTTTCAAGGGACAAAAAGACACATGGACGGCATGTGCCGCTATGTCTTGTTTACCAAGGGCTTTGGTTATTTCAGACAACAAACCCCATTGAGTGCCATACACGCAAAAAGCGTCTCATCCCATCATTAAAATCAATCCATATTGACTTTAATGCACTCAAGGAATTTCCACAAAATCTAATTTATTATTGCCTCGCCTTTTTCTGAAGAGTGAGCAACTGGTCGCATCTGGCAACGTTGCTTTTGAAAAAGGCTTTCCCTAACAACTGAAGGACAAAGATGCAATAATATTTGGAATGGCGCAAGAGTTAGATCAAGTATTTTAATTAAAAACTATTTGTTTATGAAGTTAATGCAAAATAATATTTCCTTTAGGTCTTGAAAAATCGGTGTTAAGAAAATAAAAAACCCGATCGTTGCAGGTAACAACGATCGGGTTTGAAAAAAATCGGGGTCAAAATTTTTTTTGCCCAATTAACCCGGAAGTAACATAAGTACAACAATCGGTTTATAAATCGGGCTGGAAAAGGCTATTCATTGATCATCCTTTCTTTGAGTTTGATAAATTCTTCCTCACTCAAGATCCCAGCCTCTTTCATTTCTGAAATTTTCCGGATGCGTTCCAGCATTTCATCATGTTTATGCTGTTGTGGTACTGCGGGCGCCGAATTAAGTTCTTCTGCTACTTTCTGTCCAGTAGAAACCTCTTGTTGGTAGCCTTTTCTGGCGGATTTCAGATCCAGATTTTCGAGTGTGCCGCCTTTGTCGAAATGAGTGGCTACCACTTTGCCCAGGGCGTAAGTAGATGCCCCCGAAAGCGCGGGCATACTCAATTCGCCAATGACGGTACCCACGCCGGGTATGGCTTTGACAAGGCTGGCGCCGACACGCGCGGCACTACTGCCAGCTACGGCCGAAATAATGTTTTTGCCCAACACATCCATGAAACTCACCTGGTATAGTTTGGCCAGTTGGCGTAGCATATTCAGTTGCACCGCACTGACCGCGAGCAAATCAGCGCCAGGCAGCGGCATCAGCGCAGCGCCGAGGGAAAAGCCTACGTGGTTTTTGATGATTTCATCGGCGCGAGCCTTTTTTTCTTCGTGTAGCATAAAATTTTCGAGTTTTTTCTCCATTTCCCACAGGTCCATCAGTGTTAGAATTTTCCAGATACTGCTGGCGGGAATAGCATATTTCATGGGATGCAAGTTGAAGTGGTTGAAAGTGGTTGAAGGTTGTTGAAATGGATTCTTTTTCACCTTTCATACTGCAAGTATTTAGTCAATAAGCCGATGCTTGCAAGAATATCCGACGATTGCCTGAATTTGAAAGACAAAAAGGGCGTCCGCTGACCTTACGCCTGCGAACGCCCGGAATGTGCGTATGAATGATAGGCACTCAGTACGGCAAGCCGCCGTACTGGTACACTGAAATTGTTACTGTTTAATCAAACGAACAGGCGCCGATACTTCGCTGCCTGAGGTAATCGAAACGTTGTAAACGCCTGCCTGCAACTGAGCCAGGTAAACCGGCGCTTCGTTCAGACCTTCGATGGCTTCATAAGACTGTTCAGCGACGATACGTCCGTTGATATCTGTGATTCGAACGATAACATTACCTTCTTCTTTCGCAGCGAATTGAACCATCACGCGTTCGAAAGCCGGATTAGGCAGCAGATTAGTGATGCCAAACTGATCGTTACGGCGTGTCAACAAGATGCTTTTCGATACGGATTCCTGACCGTCAAAATCCACCGAACGCAGGCGATAGTATGATTTTGCCATTGGCGTGAGGTCTTCCAACTGATATTTCAGGCGTTGATCTGAATCCGCATGGCCAGTCTTCCTTCCGATTTCAGTCCATTGAATACCATCAGCCGAACGCTCAACAATGTGGTTGGCTACATTTTTCTCATTGGCTGTTTCCCACTCGATCATATTACTGTTTTCGAGGGTTTTACCTGTGAATGAGATCAACTGTAATGGCAGTGCCAATGGGCCTTTATTCACATAAAATGCAGAGAATCCAGGCGTAGTGAATTCCAGATAGGAGGTATTACCCGCCAAATCAGCACTGTTAGATTGTGTAATCAGCGAACCTGTACCAGCAAATGCTGTGGCGCAAGCTGCACCGGCTACGTGGGTGACGTTATAGTCAGCCAATGTACCACCGCCGCTCGGATGCGCAATCAAATCGGCAATTTCTGTATCTGTAAAGTAAAGGCGAACACCGACGGAGCTGGCTGGCAGTGTACCGGAAGTCACACGATAGTTACGGTTGAGGTATGGCTGACCAAGCGCATCTGTACGGATTGATGTCGTCGTGTACACATTGACTGTGACTGTGCCAAGGTTTTGGCCGTTGGCATTGACTGCAGCAACAATATCACCCGACGTACCTGTGATGGATACCCATTGATTGGTATTGCCCAGTGCAGTAGTGATAGAGGTCGTATAAGAAGTAGCGCAAGCCGAGGTGGATGGCACTTTAGTTTCGCCCTCTTTTACTTCCAGACAGTAATCGCCACCAGCACCTGTGCTATATAATGCCACGCGCAAGTAATAGGTTTGGCCGGGGGTAACCGAAGCACTTAATACAGGCATCGTAGCGTTGGTGATACCACCATCATCATCACAGGCAACGGGTGCAAGTGTGCTGAAGCTGGCTGGATTGCCAGTAAACAATGACATCACACCATCTGTCATCCCTGTTGGCGTACCAAGATCAGTCGTCGCAAAAATAGAGGATGTTGTCGGCGTAAATGAGTACCAAACTGTGCGTGAATAGCTGGACTGGCACGTTGGGGCCGGTTCGCTGGGTTCGGTAGTAGCGCCCCTGTTTGAGAATGCGTTACCGCTGCATGTTGCGCCAATAGTAATAGGCGTTGCATTGGCTACATTATCATTAGGTGGCGTTGTTGTGAATGTCGAAGATGCAGCGC
>JADZBJ010000436.1 GCA_020852155.1 Saprospiraceae bacterium
AGGCCAGCGTTTTGATGGCATTGGCATCCGACAGCGGCAGCACGGCAGCGATGAACTGTATGCCGTTGACGTTTTCTGCCTTGCCGCGCAAACTGTCACGCAGGTTATTGGCCTGAGCCTGTACTAATTTTTCAATTTCCTTTTGCAGGCGCTTGTTGTCTTCCTGCAACGCTTCTACGCCTTTGGCCAGGTCTTTGGTTTTCAACACATTTTTGATGGCTGAAATTTCCGACTCTAATCCGACGACATATTGTTCTGCGCCAGCCGCTGTTACGGCTTCGATACGACGTACACCTGCGGAAACAGCGCTTTCGGAAGTAATTTTAAAATAACCGATCTGGCCGGTGCGCTTCACGTGGCAGCCACCGCAGAGTTCGCGGGAGTAGGCTGGATCGAACGTAATCATACGCACGGTTTCGCCGTATTTTTCACCGAAAAGCATCATCGCGCCGGCTTTTTGAGCCTCTTCGATGGGCAAGTTGCGCTTTTCATCCAGCGATACGTTTTCGCGGATTTTTTCATTCACAATGCGCTCGATTTCCGCCAGTTCGGCATCCGTAACTTTCTGGAAATGCGCAAAGTCAAAGCGCAGGGTTTCGTGGTCGAGGTATGAGCCTTTTTGCTGAACGTGCGTGCCCAGCACCTTGCGCAATGCCGCGTGGAGCAGGTGCGTCGCCGAGTGATTGGCTTCCGTCAGTTGACGTTTGCGCTCGTCCACTTCGCAGTGTACGGTATCGTCTTCGAGTTGCTCTGGCAGGCGCTCGATGAGGTGATAAATCAGGGTGTTTTCCTTTTTGGTATCTAACACGCGGATGCGCTCCTGTCCGGTATTTTCAGAACCGAAAATCATCCAGCCGGTGTCGCCCACCTGACCACCACCTTCGGGATAGAACGGCGTGCGGTTGAGCACGATCTGAAACTGCGTCTGACCCTTGGCCGTCACTGTACGGAATTTATTCACCGATGAGGAACGCGTTGCCAACTGGTCGTAGCCGACAAATTCAATATCCGAATCATCGCGCAGCACCATCCAGTCGCCCACCTGTTTGGCGGCGTCTTTGCGTGAGCGTTCTTTTTGTACCTGGAGGGCCGTTTTAAAGCCTGCTTCATCCACTTGCCAGCCTTTTTCACGGGCAATAAGCGCGGTCAGGTCGTACGGGAAACCGAAGGTATCGAGCAGTTCGAAGGCTTGTTGGCCGCTGATGGTCTGATCCTTGACTTCAAGATTTTCGATGCGTTTCAGGCCGCTTTCGAGGGTGCGGAGGAAGGCTTTTTCTTCTTCCAGAATAACTTTTGAAACAAAGTCAATTTGCGCCTTCAGTTCGGGAAATACATCGTGAAATTCCTGAGCGAGAATGGGCGCCATGCGATACAGCACCGGTTCTTTAATACCCAGGAACGAGTAATAATAGCGCACGGCACGGCGCAAAATGCGGCGAATGACATAGCCAGCGCCAGTATTGGAGGGCAATTCGCCATCGGCGATGACAAACGAAACAGCGCGCAAGTGGTCTGAAACGACGCGCATGGCGATGTCTTTCTGCAATCCGGCGGACTTGCTGCCGGGGTATTCGTCCTGATAATGGTGACCTGACAGTTGGCCCAGGAAATCGAACAGCGGTTTCCAGAGGTCGGTATCGTAGTTGGAACGTGCGCCCTGAACGGCGCGGCAGAGGCGTTCGAAGCCCATACCGGTGTCCACTGATTTGGCGGGCAGTTCTTCGAGCGAGCCATCGGCTTTGCGGTTGAACTGCATGAACACGTTGTTCCAGATTTCGATCACATTCGGGTCGTCGGCATTGACGAGGGCCTTGCCATCCACGCGGGCGCGTTCGCCGTCGGAGCGCAGGTCAACGTGAATTTCGGAGCAAGGGCCGCATGGGCCTTGATCGCCCATTTCCCAGAAGTTCTCTTTTTTACCGAATTTCAGGATACGATCTTCGGGCAACATCGTCCTCCAGATGTCGTAGGCTTCCTGGTCGAAGGGTACGCCTTCGGCTTCGTTACCACCGAAAACGCTGACATACAGGCGGTCTTTCGGAATTTTATAGACATGCGTCAGGAGTTCCCACGACCATTCCAGCGCGTCTTTTTTGAAATAATCACCGAACGACCAGTTGCCGAGCATTTCGAACATGGTATGGTGATAACCGTCCATGCCGACGTCTTCCAGGTCGTTGTGTTTGCCCGATACGCGCAGGCATTTTTGAGTGTCGGCGATGCGCTTGGAGGGAGGCGTCTGGTTGCCAAGGAAAAAATCCTTGAGCGGCGCCATTCCTGAATTGATAAACATCAGGGTTGGGTCGCTTTTGGCCACCATGGGTGCAGAAGGAATGATCTTGTGGCCTTTTGAAGCAAAAAAGTCCAGAAACTGACGTCGTATTTCGCGAGAAGTCATGCGTATATGTAGATTCGAGTTTGGCGCGCAAAATTACCATAATTCTGCCGGCTACCGGGCAAAATCAGGGCAAAACTTTTCATTTTGAAGCATTTTAAACAAGAATAATCTCTGAAAACTGAGCCATACGTGCATTCATCAGCGCATGACAACAAACGGTTTTCTCCATACGCCGCCCCGATGCCGGATTTGCACCATGTACTGTCCGGCAGGCCATCCATCCACCTGAATGGTCAATGCCCCCTGTGGCGACGACTGATGCCAGATTTCACGGCCCGCCACGTCGGTTACGGCAGCGCTGACGGCGGATAGTTCGCCATCCCAGGCACAGAAAAGTTCGCTGGTTGCGGGATTGGGCCATAGACGGATATTGTTTTGATTGGCGTAATGATCCGTACCGGAAATACCATACGGCAGCAAGATGCTATGTTGTTGGGTACATCCGTTTGCATCAGTGACCGTTGCGGTGTAGGTTCCACCCGGCAGGTTAAAAATGGTATCGTTGGCGGGGGCATGGTTGCTCCACTGAAATTCGTAAGGCGGCACACCGCCCGAAGGCAGGGCTGCCACTATGCCCACTTGCAGGTTGGGTAGCGCATTTTGCAAGATATTCAACGTCAGATTCACCGGAGGCGGCGCTGTGATGGTAAACGAGGTGTCGCGTCGGCAAGTCGAACTATCCTGCACCACGACGCCATAAACTCCCGCTGGCAGGTTTTGTATGGAAGCAGTTGTAGCCCCATTGCTCCAATGATATGTTACCGGATTTACCTGTCCCGACAGGCTGATTTCAATGCTTCCTCCTGTGCCGTTCGCGCAAGGCGGATTAACAGCTTCTACCGAGGCTATTTTCAGCGTTCCATCCTGAATACCGATAGAAATACTGTCTTGAAAAGGTAAGCAGAATGAGCTTGGTCCGTAACGTACTATATATGTTCCAGGTGAATAGAAAACTACTTGGTCATTTCCTGCACTACAATTTGGGCAAACGCCCCAGGCAAAATCCAGCGGATGGTCAGGCAATACCAGCGAATTTCCCCGACAGATCGTTGCCGTATCCTGCAATGCAAAATCAGGCATAACGACATGGCGTAAGAAGATCCCTACCGCATTGACATATACTTGATTTTGACTGCCCGGTATGTATCCAGAATTCATACCGTTTGTAGAAGTCCAATACCCTTCATTGCCCCAGGGCGCTACAAAATAAGGCTGGTAATCAGGTGATGCAAAGTCGAATTTCCGCCAAATTAGTTGGCCATCCGTATCCAGGCGGGACAGGTAGGTTCTGAAACTGTTCGAGACTGGTTTTCTGGAGAGTAGCAGCACCTGACCATTGGGTGTCGCATCCATGTCCATTAAAAGGTGTTTAGGATAGGGATTTGCCCACAATACATGACCATCTGCGTCAAGGCGCAATACCCAAAGCGCATTGCCGGAAACAGCATTAGAAGGCGCTGTCAGGTTTCCGTCTGTTGAACGCGCATCAATGCCAATCAAGACCTCATTCCCGACGGGAGAAAGTCCTGCGCCGACATCGCGCTTGGCGCCGCCGAATGATGTTCGCCAAAGTAAATCGCCATTGGCATTAAAAGCCAGCACTACGGCATCGGTGTTGTCTGTATTGTCAGGCAAGGGTGCCGTTTCAGTCAATAAAAACCAGTTGCCATTGGCAGCCATGGCCGGTTTCATATTGAAATACTGATCTTTTAGTCCTGAAACGTAGCTTTTCTGCCAGATCAGTTGCAGGTTTTCATCATACTTAAAAATGAAAACCCCGTCGTGGGCAAAATCAGGAGAAAGGACATACAAAAAGCCTGACGGGTCTGATATAAACTTGTTGAACGAGTGATTTTGGAGGTCAACGAGCGTTTGCGTGGGTTGTGCCTGGCCTGTGCTATCGTAAATAACCACCTGATTCGTGTTGCCTGTGAGTATGGCGTCGTTAATCCAGGGTGTCACCTGCCAATTGGTTGGGAAATTATCAAAAGACCACTGCACAGCACCGTCGGCGCGTGTGAGGTAGGTCTTTTTTTTGCCAATCAGCATCGTCTTGCCATTGGGAAAAGTTCGCGCATCAAGCGCCTGGATATAGTTTTCAAGGTAAACTGGCTGGTATGCTACGGTAGCAATTTCACCGGCACTCCATTTGATGTTCGGGAGCGGCCTGTCCGCAGGGGATTTTTCCACATCAATAGTTTGCACGGTGCTGCAATAGGCATCATTGACCGTTACCTGATACGTTCCAGGCGACAAACCGCTGCGATATGCGAGATTTTCAGGCGTATCCGCCCAATGGTAAACGGCATTATTAATGTTGCTAAACGTTGTCAGGGCTATGGCGCCGTTCGCATTACCACAGGAAGCCTCGCTGCTTTCGGCCTCTACTTCAAAACTGGAATTGAAAACACGAATCCATTCTTCGGCTTTACAACCTGTTGAATCTGAAAGTTTGATGTTCAGGTTTGGGTAAACAGGCAAGCCGGACGTATAAACGGCGCCTGTTGTCAAATCAGGCCATTCGACCATGAGGCCCCAACCTGGTGGAGCAACCAGTTGAAATGAATCAGGCAGACAGGCCACTAACTCCTCCGGCCAGAAATCGGCATTGACGACAGGTTCATGACCGAATTTCAACAGCGACACCTCGCCTTCGGTTGTCTTTAAAAACGACCAAAAAGTATTGTTTTCGCCATTTGTCAGGTAATCAGCGGGAAAGGTAGCGTCTGCTAATACCGACCAGTTTTGATCATAAACAAGGTACTGAAAGGTTTGCAACCGGATGATATATCCCGAAGCGCCCGCCTCAAAATGGTTGTAATAACCGACCGATGTGAGGGTGTCCTGAGATAAAAACACATCGCTGTCATTATCAATGGTCAGGTCAAGTAAAAAACCGGCCTGTCCCGAAGTTGCAGGTGTTGTTAGGCCAAACAAATGGGCGAAACCGCCCGCATCAGCATAGGCATGAATATTGGAAGGGTTAAAATTGAATGGCAATACGTACTCGTTCAGCAAGTTGCCTTGCGTGTCCATTTTTCGGAGCAGCGTGCTGGCATTGCGCATACCCAGTTGCAACCAGTTGCCATTTGACAATGGCACATTATTCATCGGCAGGAATACACTAACGCTGCTGCGATAGCCACCTATAACCCCACCGTCATTTCCCAAAAAGGCGGAAATAAATTCTCCTGTTCCCGAAAATTGTGTCAGGTTACCGGAATTGCCCGAAGTCGCCTGTATAAATGCCAGCACCCGCCCGTCGGGCTGTACGGCAATGGAATTGGGTTTGTCATAATTTTCACCACCGATACGTGTTTCCCAAACCAGCGCGCCACCTGCTGTATATCGCGCGATAAAAGCATCCTGATTATTGAATCCTTGCGAAGGCAAAGACAAATTAGCGTGATAGGCCAGCGTCATTTCACCGGCGTTTGTAAAATGCCAGTCGTCAAACGTACCCGGAATCCAATTTTTCCAGATCACCTGCCCGTTTGGGGTCGTTCGGCAGATAAAAAACTGCACTGCCGACTGGTTGTTATTACCTCCGGCAATCATGATATCGCCATTGGGCAATTCTTTAATCCGGGTTAAAAACGAGCCTCTTAGTTCAGGTATCTCAATGCTAGCCAGCAAAGGCAAGGTATTCTTCTTTGTCTCAACCGTAAATGTGTGGGTTAATGCGCAGCCGCCACTTGCATCGGTTATGGTTAATTGATGGTCGCCGGGCAGCAATCCTGTGGCCACCGGGCCGGTTTGACCGTTATCCCATGTATAATTCAATGGCTCCGGGGCATTGGGGACTTCGATTGTGGTTCTGGACAACGCACCCGTGCAGATCGGATGTTGTAGGATATTGATTTGCCAGTCGGGGCAGGTATCCTGCCCTATGCCTTTGAATCTGTGCGCATAAACTTTGAAGGCAAAAAAAAGAAAGCAAAAACAAAAAACGAGCAGAATCCGGCGCATAAAATTATAGTGTTTGGTTTGTGTTCCGGAACAAAAGTAAAAGTATTGTTAAATAAAACGGTTCTTTCATTTTACTTTTTTCAGGGCATTTTATTTTGAAATATTCGGGAAAACAACCACCCTGCCTCTATAAGCGCTCACCCTGACATACATTTGCCATCCATATTTTTCAGTATAAATCTATGACATCAAAAGAATTGCTTGCCCGCCGCGAACAGGTCATCCCGAAAGCCATCATTGGCAGTTCCAAACTAACCGTTGCCAGTGCCAAAGGCGCCCGATTCCGGGATATGGATGGTCGCGAATTCATTGACTTTTCAGGAGGCATTGGCGTGCTGAACGCCGGGCATTGTCCGCCGGAAGTGGTCAAGGCCATTGCGAAGCAATCAGGCATTTTGATGCACAGTTTTTTCAACCTGCTGAATCACGAACCTTATGTATTACTGGCCGAAAAAATGGCCGAGATACTGCCGCACGGGCCGCACGGCACCAAAACTATGTTCGTCAGCACCGGCGCAGAAGCCGTGGAAAATGCCGTCAAAATTGCCCGTCAGGCCACGGGCCGTCAGGGAATTATCTGCTTTACCGGCGGTTTTCACGGGCGCACCCTGATGGGCATGAGCCTTACCTCCAAAGTAGGTTACAAAACCGGCTGCGGGCCATTTGCGCCGGAAGTTTATCGCCTGCCGTTTCCAGACTACTACCACAATGGCAAGGGCTTGAAATACGACGATTTTGTCGAGCAGGAATTAGCCAATTTTAAAAAATACCTGAGCAGTGTCGTCGAACCTGCTCAAGTAGCCGCAGTGATTCTGGAGCCGGTACAGGGCGAAGGCGGTTTTTATGTCACCCCGACGCGTTATTTGCAGGGTCTTCGCGAAATTTGCGATCAGTATGGCATGTTGCTCATTCTCGACGAGGTACAAAGCGGATTCGGGCGCACCGGACGCTGGTCGGCATACGAACATTACGGAATTTTGCCCGACATCAGCACCTGGGCCAAAAGCCTGGGCAGCGGCATCCCGATTGCTGCTGTGATGGGGCGCGCCGACGTCATGGACAAAGCCCTGGGCGGCACCCTGGGCGGCACTTATGCAGGCAATCCGGTGGCTTGCGCCGCAGCGCTGGCCAGCATTGAATACATGCAACGCATTGACATCAATAAAAAAGGAGAAAAGGTCGGCGCAGTCATCCGAAAAGCATTTTTACAAATGAAAAAAGAATGCTCCGCAATCGGTGATGTACGCGGACTTGGGGCGATGATGGCCATTGAACTGGTGAAAAACGGCGATCCGAACCAGCCAGATGCCGCCTTGACCAAGAACCTCGTGGACGCCTGCGCAGCGAGGGGACTATTCCTCATCAGCGCAGGCGTTTACGGCAATGTCATTCGGGTGCTGAGTCCGTTAGTCATAGACCAAACAACCCTGAAAACGGGATTAAATATCATGCGCGAAGAACTGTTGCGCTTGACTCAAAATTCATAGCACTTGATCTTGCGGCGGTTTTGTTTTCGACCTTTCTTTTTATCTGATCGAAGGCCGCTACCCTCTCGCTCGAAACTCAGACTGAATCCGTTTATTTTCAAGCCGATATAGGCATCCACGCCTGTCAGATCGCCCTTGTTGGTGAATGCGCCCAGGTTGTCTGTACCGAGGTACAACCAGCCCAGCCGGGCAGCCACGCCCGCACGCAGGGAGCGCCAGTCGTTCAGCACGACAGGTAACGACACGCTGAACCAGCGGTTTTCAAAGCGCGGCACGACAGCCAGCGTGGACGGGCGTTTAATTGAATTCGGGAAAATCGGGATCCGCTGCACCAGCACACTGGCAACATAAACATTAGGTACCGCTCGCCAGTCGGCCTGAAAACTGATGGCGGTCGGCAGCCCGATGACCATACTGTTTTTTTGCAAGGATGCGTTCGGGTCGCCCAGTACCACATCACTTAAAACCCGCGTATAAGCCCTGGGGTCGTCGGCTTTCAAGTTGGCGCCGTCAATCGTGCGGATGTTTTCGAATTGCACCTGGTGTTGTTCAGCGCCGTTTTTAAACTTTACCCAGCCCACATCCAGCAACGACACGCCAGCGCGCCAGCGATAACCGTCCTCGTCAGGCTCCACCGTAAACGCGCCGATGTCCGTGGCAAAGCCCATTCCATCAATGCCGATTTTATCGCCGCCATCCAGGATGTCGCCTGATAGTCCGTATGTCCAAACGGGCTGCCCGACCAAGGCTGTATCGCCGCCGCCGGGTGTGAAGGAGAAGGCCCGTTCTGAGCGACCGAAACCTCCTGCCACGCCGAGTAATAATTTAGGCGTCACGCCCCAGCCAAACTGTTGCTCCGGGTCGTAGTGGCTGTAATGCAATCCGATTTCGCCCCAGGCCAGGGTTTGAAAACTAAACGGATCGAGGTTGACTGTTTCGCCGCGCTTGAGTTCACTGATGCGTGGGTAGTACAAATCAGACGGGATTTTTGAGGCCGAAAAATCAGCCCGAAGAGTGGTTGTGATACCCAGCACATGCTGTTCGGCGATTCGCATGGCAAAACCCGGGCCGCTGACTCGCGTGTGCAGATTTCCCTTTGCTTTAATATCGCTATTATAAAACGACTGAATGATGGCGTTGGCAGGAGCAGGGCGTTCCGGTGTAATGTCGTGTTCGGCGATCACATTATCTGAATTTCGCAAAAGGCGCTGAACAGATGTTTCCTGAAAATAGGCGTAATTGTTTTCGGCAAATACTTCGGCCGAGAAAAGATTGATTTCCCAGGGATGGGGCATGTTGGCTGAAAAAGCGGGATTTACAGCAGCGCCATACAGCCCCGAAAAGCGTTCCAGTCGCATACCAAGTTGTTCCTGAGCAGCAACATTATTCGGGCGTAAAAACGCCGCCAACAATAGACTTGGCAGCGCATAACAGATATATCTCAGCATATTCAAGTAAATTTTCAATGCGCAAAACGTCGTTTATCCCGTAGAATTGCCTCGGAAGCACTCGTTTATTAGCCGAAAAACGCAACAAAAACCGTTCTTTTAAAAAGAATTAAAACAAAATAGGGTCAATTGATACACCATGTATTTTGACTTTTTACTTTTGGCCGTTCTACAAAACGAAAATTCATTTTCATTAAACTCGTTCGTATGCGGAAAAACTTTACCCAACTAATTCTGCTTTCGGTTTGCTTGTTAGCATCGTTGGCTGTTTATGCGCAACCAAAGCACGCGCTTAGCCTTCGTTACAACGCCTTAAACTATGATTCCCCTCGCCAAAACAATGCAGATCGTGAATTCAGCGATCCTTGGAGTGAAGCCAAAGACTGGGGTATCGAAGCCGCTTATTCTTACAACGTCAGCGACCGTACTTCCATCACTTTCCCTTTAAAAATGGGCAAAGCCCAGGTGCGTCGTACCAGTTCTGACGCCGGCTCGGAAAAACTCATTGGCAACCTTGACTGTACCGTTGAGCATCGCTTTTTGAAATGGGGCTCCATTGTCAATCCTTCCTTCCATTTTGGCCTGGGTACAGGCTGGTTTGTTGAAGACGACAAAATTGACATGAACATTCCCATGGGTTTGGGTCTCGACATTCGCCTGACCAAAAACCTGTTCATTACAGCCCGCACACAATATCGCCCATCCAGCCGTAGCCACGACAGCTGGCACCACGGCCTCGGCTTGACGCAATACCTGAGCGACAAACCCGCCGACCGCGATGGCGACGGCACACCGGATATTTCCGACAAATGCATTGACATCCCCGGTCTGCCCAGCCTGATGGGTTGCCCTGACCAGGATGGCGACGGCATCGCTGACGGCGATGATAAATGCCCGACTGTGGCTGGTGTTGCTGCCCTGATGGGTTGCCCCGACAAAGACGGCGACGGCATCACAGACAGCGACGATGCCTGCCCTGACGTCAAAGGTCTGGCCGCCTTCAAAGGTTGCCCTGACACCGACAATGACGGCATCACGGATGCTAATGACAAGTGCCCGAAAGAAGCAGGCCCGGCTACCAACAATGGCTGCCCTATCCTGGATAAGGACGGCGACGGCGTTTTGGACAAAGACGACGCTTGCCCGAATGATAAAGGCACCGCCGCTACCAAAGGTTGCCCTGACCGCGACAAAGACGGCATTGCAGACCGCGATGACGCTTGCCCGGATAAACCAGGCGTTGCCGCAGGCAAAGGCTGCCCTGACACCGACGGCGACGGCATCTACGACAACGAAGACCGCTGCCCGGATAAAGCAGGCGTAGCGCGTCTGCGTGGCTGCCCTGAAATCAAGAAGGAAGACAAAGCCAAACTTGAGCGCGCCATCAAACTGGTACAGTTCGAGTCAGGCAAAGCCACCCTCTTGCAGAAATCATACGCTGTGCTGGACGAAGTGGTGTCTGTCATGAACCAGTATTCAGAGTACAGCCTGAACATTCAAGGCCACACTGACAGCCAGGGTGATGACGCAGCCAACCTGGCGCTGTCGAAAAACCGCGCTAAAACTTGCTACGACTACCTCGTGAGCAAAGGCATCAAAGCCGAGCGCATGGCTCACGACGGTTTCGGTGAAACCAAGCCTGTTGCTGACAACAAAACTGCCGACGGCCGTGCTCAAAACCGTCGCGTTGAGTTTGAGTTGTACGTGAAATAATTCAGCCTGAACCCAGGCGAAAAAGTAAGGGCCTGCAAGCAAATACGCTTGCAGGCCCTTCTTATATCAGGATTTACGGGATTTTAGGATTTGCAGGATTGGATTTTGAGTAATTCATTCTGAAAATCCCAAAATCCTGAAAATCCTGATCCATAATTTACCCGGTATTACCATCTTTGCCGCAGGTCAAACAAGCAATAGCTATGGTATTATACAACGTCACAGTTACCCTTGATCTCAGCATTCACGAAGACTGGCTGCGCTGGATGCTGGATACGCACATTCCTGATGTGATGATTACCGGCATGTTCATTTCTTACCGAATGAGCCGCCTGATCGGGCACGAGCACAGTGATGCTGAAATTTACACCATACAATACCTGTTGAAAGACCTCGAACACCTGACCCGTTATCAGCAGGAATTTGCGCCTGATCTTCAGCGGCAGGTACGCGAGCGATACGAAGGCAAGTTCGAAGTTTTCAGAACCGTCATGGAGGTCGTGGATTCGAACGAAATGCCGATGCGTTGAGAAGCATATTATGCTCCTTAAAAGTAGTCAACTTTGAAACTGCTATTTCAAGAATTACCCGGAGATCGTACTATACTCATTCAGGTATTCGGACAACCGTTTGGCCAGGGACGGCCTGTATTCAATTAACGAAATTGATGCTTTGACCTTGTCAATACCGAATTTATCTATCAGGTTTCCAAACGATGAGTTGAGAAATGATGAAGAAAACGGTGTTGACAAGTGCAGTGACAATCTGACTTTATTCCCTTCAGAGAGTATGGTGTCCAATTTGCAATAGAGAGTCAACCCTTCTGCATTGGTGGATGTCCCTTCTACCTCATTCATTAGACGCAGATCAATGACTGTCTCTTGTTTCATGTTGTGTTAAGATAAAAGATGAATGGAACAAATGTAGTCATTATCAGGAAAAATAATACCCTTCTTCGGACACTTCTTCCTCCTTTTCATCAAATTTCAATGTATTTAATACGATTTCAAAGATAGTTCCTCTGAAATCGTGATTCAATATTCTGCTGTCAAAGTCAGTTCCATTGGTCGTTAGCATTGCTTTATTGGAAAAAATTTTCACACTACCATCAAGTGTTTTCACTATTGATAAGAGCGTATCAAGCCCAAACCCTCTGTTTTGTGGTGTACTTTGCGTCGAGAATTTTTTCTCAAAAGCCTTTTCCAACGCAACATTATCAGGCATATCCGAATCGCTCTTTCCTAAAAAATTTTTAATTTTTGTTGGAATCCCTATGCCGAAATCGCATACTGCGATCTTTATTTTATCGGATTTGGGGTAATACTGACAGGTAGTAAATCCACTTACTTTTGAATTGGAGTGATCTTGAATATTGTTAAAAACCTCGGATAATGTCACGTAGAGTGGTCCAACATTCTTATCGCTTAAAAAGTTTGCTTCAAAATAATTTTGAACATGCGTAACATATGGCGTAATACGACCAGGTTCAACTTTCCAAAGCCTAAGGTTTTTACTCTTGCCAGATTGAGCATATTCGGTCTTATCAAAACCATCTTTCCAAAAATCCGAAAATTTAATATCTGACAAATACTCCTTAACTGCATAGTTCTCTCCGAACTCAA
>JADZBJ010000437.1 GCA_020852155.1 Saprospiraceae bacterium
GTCCGTAAATCCAATATACTCCACGCGCCCTTCGCCGACCCATTTTTGCAATTCACCCTCCGTGATGGTGGTCGGATTGCCTGAGTCTGTATTGCCGATGATTTGAAAACGCGCATTCAGGCCCTGTTTTTTGAGGATGGCTGCGGCTTCAGCGTATTCTCTTATGCCTTTTTCGGAGAGTAGTCGGGCGGGAAACAGAAAACTGAATCCGGTGCTGCGACCTCGCCTTGGTCGGGGTGAAAAATGCTGCACATCTACGCCAGGCCCATTGGTCAACACGGCCTGCTCCGGCACAATGATTCGATAGCGGATGAAATCGTTGTAATCGTCGGAGTTGATAAAAATAGCCCGATGCACAAACCGGAAAGCCAGGCGATATAGAATCACAGAGAGCGCGCGGAGCCAGTGTTGTGATGTGGCCGAAATGCCGCGCCCTTCGATAGTTGATATGGCCGGTATTCGATTCCAACGCGCAGCCATTACGCCCAGAACATTGGGTTTTATGGTAAAAAACATGGATACGTCGGGCTGCTCTCGTTGCATGAGTTGAGAGATTTCAAAAAACAGCCGGACGTTATCGAAGCGAAAAATGCTTTTGCGAGAGAGAAACTGAAGCGGGATAAACTGTACGCGCGGGAATTCGCTCAAATGCCATTCAAATCCGTCTGCCGGGGCTGCGCAAATGATGTCGTAGCCTTCAGATGAAAGCCGCTCAATCAGCGACCGCCTAAAATTCCAGAGATTCCAGGCAGAGTTGGTTACAAGAAGGATTTTCACAAAAGCGTGAAGATGAATGGAGGTTGGTCGTAAAGGTAGTTATACCCTGATTAATGTGATTTTGAAGATTTTCGTGATTTTCAATGATTTACAGACGCGAATCGTTCAAAACCACTTTGGGTTGACTATAGTGACGTGTTTATCTCAAATAAAAAACGCCGGGTATCCTGATGGCAGGAGACTCGGCGTTTTAAAAAACTGGATTGTGTATGATAGTGTAAACTACCCGTCAATCCGATATTAATCATGCTGCCGCCATAAAGCGGGGCACTTCAGGTTGATATTCCGGACCATTGACCAACGATCTGAGTTGATCTACAGTGTATTGTTGATTAACGTAACCATACACTTCCATAGCTTGGTCGCGTGTGATCGAAGGGAATTCATCTAGAAATTCGTTCACAGAAACGCCAATACGCATAAAGTCGTAAAACGTTTCTACCCTTACTCTGGTACCGCTAAATACAGGCGCTCCATCTTGGATGTCGGGGTGGACAGTAATTGAATTGAGCCGATTCATACCGTAGGTGCTGATTATTGTGTGTAAGTGAAGGATCAGTACCGGGATAATTGGGAAGATCCAGAGATTAAAAAATAAAAAGAAAGGGATTAAATAGCCAGAACAACTAATGTGTTACTGATTACAGTGGCGAATATCGTCAACTTTTTTTATTTGCAAACAGTTTGCAAATAATTTTTTTGAAAATCAGGGTTTGTCCTGAAAGGCCCGGATTTTTTAAGAGGGAAGTCCCTGACAACTTACAAAAATCGGGTTCCTGTTTTTTCCTTCACCACAGCGACCGCCTGCTTCACTTCCTGTTCTTTTGATTTTGGATAAATCATCAAAACATCCGGCGTATCCACGATGATGTAGTCGGAAATATCCTTGACAAGCGCCAGTTTGCCCTCCGGTATGCGAATGAGCGAATTGTCAGTATCCAGCGCAATGATGTTGCCTTGCAGGGCATTGTCATTTTCGTCTTTGTTCAATTCCACGAATAAACTGGCCCAGGTGCCGAGGTCGCTCCAGCCAAATTCTGCCGGAACGGTATAGACATTGTCGGCTTTTTCCATGATGGCAAAATCCACCGAGATATTGGGCGTCGTCGGATACCAGGTATCAATAAAGGCTTGCTCGTCGGGCGTGTTGTACACGTCCATACCTTTTTCGAGGATGGTATAAATTTCGGGTGCGTGGGTCTGGTAGGCTTTCAAGACGTTTCGGGCGTTCCAGATGAAAATTCCGGCATTCCAGAGGTATTCGCCGGAATCCACATACTCGCGGGCGGTAGCCAGATTGGGCTTTTCAGCGAAACGCAACACCTTGCGGATACCGGCGTCGGCTTCTTCGCCAAACTGGATGTAACCGTAGCCCGTGTCAGGGCGCGAGGGCTCCAGACCAATGGTAATCAATGCGTTGTGGTTGGCGGCAAAGGCCAGCGCGGTCTGGACTTTTTCCAAAAAAACCTGCTCTTTGAGGATGATATGGTCGCTGGAGGCCACGATAAAGTTGGCATTTTCATCCAGTGCAGCGAGTTTAAATGCTGTCCAGGCGATACAGGGTGCGGTGTTGTTACGACTGGGTTCGCAGAGCAGCTGGTCGGCGCTGATTTCGGGCAGTTGCTCCAGAATCAGGTCGCGGTACATGGCATTGGTCACGATGAAAATGCGTTCCGGCGGACAAATCGGCAGGAAGCGCTCGAAAGTCAGGCGCAGGAGACTTTTGCCGACGCCCAGCATGTCAAGGAATTGTTTGGGTTTGGCTTCCCGGCTTCCCGGCCAGAATCGGCTGCCGACGCCGCCGGCCATAATCGCTACGTATGTGTGTTGGTGGGTGGACATGTTGTTGTTGTTTATTTGTTGAATTGGTTATTGGGTTGTTTGTTGAAGTTGTTGAAAGTTGAAGTGGTTGAAGGTTGTTGAAAATGGTTGAAGGTCAGTAATTTATCCACAGAATAGAACCCTGTTGTGTCACCAAAAATCCGCGTTGCTGGCATCCGCGAACATCCGCGGCCCATTTGGTCTGGTAGGTGGTGTGTAGAAAGGCTGGTTCACTGGTTATTTTAACACGCTCGGAATGGCACTTATTTATGCAATATTCAACCACTCCTTCAACAACATTCAACTTTCAAC
>JADZBJ010000438.1 GCA_020852155.1 Saprospiraceae bacterium
CGGCTGCCCGTGGCATATTAAGCGATGGTGCTTCCTGCATTAAAACTGAAACGACGCGCTCAGTGTCGGCAGGATAGGCAATTGATTGACGCGGTCGTAGCGTACGCGGTCGAAGTAGAAAATGTTCGGGCGGTCGTACACGTTGGTGCAGGCTGCAGTCACTTCCAGGGTGCTGAATTTTGAGAACTTGAAGGTGCGTTTCAGCGACAGGTCGAGACGGTGGTAGTACGGCAGGCGGCCGCCGTTGCGCTTGTCAGCGTATTCGATGCCGATATCACCGTTGCCTCCGAGGAAGTCCGTGTTGATGCCATTGCTGAAATCATAGTTCGTGAAGAAGCCCTGTGTCAGGGTGAACGGGAAACCGGAACCCATGTTCCAGCGCGCGCCCAGTTCCCAGGCTTGTTTTTTACCGAATTGGTACGTGCTGACTAAGTTCAGGTTGTGGCGGCGGTCGAACACCGGCGGATAAATCTGCTTGCCATCGTCACGAGTGACATAACCCAGGGAGTACGCCAGCCAGAAGTAGGCGCGTTTGAGTTCCATTTTTCCGGAAATGTCAATACCGTAAGCGTCGCCGGTTTCTTTGAAGTAATCCGGGTCGCTGAGTTCAGTTTTGAAACGGTTGATACCGATCAACTGGTTGAACTTCTTGTAATAGCTCTCGATGTTCAGTTCGAAGTTTTTCGTGACGTCCACCTCAAAACCACCGACGAGGTGCTGTGATTTTTGCAGTTTGTTTTTGGTGTTGGTGGTAGTACCGGGTTCGTACAGGCGGTCAGGCGCCGACAGGAAACCGACGAACAGGTTAACGATGTCGCGCTCGTTGACGGTCGAGAACAGGTTTTGCGAATAAACACCGGCAGCGGCTTTGAAGCGCAGGCGGTCGGTGATGTTGTATTTCAGGCCGATGCGCGGCTCTGGCGATACATTGCTCAGTGAGGCATAATACTGCAAGCGGAAACCCGGCTCAATGACGAGTGCGCCGAATTTGCGCTTGTAACGCACATAGGCATTGATCTCGGAGGTATAATCAGTTTGCTTGAAAGCAAAATCGGCTGAATTGACAAAATTGAAATCGGTATTGAAGCCCACCAGTTCGAGGCCGTACTTGATTTCTTCGTTGCGACCGAAGTTCGTGAAATTCAACTGGCCGTTATACCCCGCAATGCCGCTTTTGCGCGGACGGCGGTCGGATTCTTCAATTTCAGAATCGTAGCGCGAATAGGTGAACGTACCGCTCAGGATGGTGTTCGAGTTTGGCGGAACGAGCGTAAAGTCCAGACCGCCGCCGGTGCTTGTCCAACTGAAATCCGTGATCGGGAAATCCACGCCGTCGGTGTAGTTGAAGCCGAACAGGTTGATTTTTGAACCGTTGCCGGCTACAAAAGACAATTTACCATAGACATCCTGAAAATCGAATGGAATACCCACCGAGTCATTGACATACGAATACAGGTTTTTGCCGGTTTGGTTAATCAGGCCTTTTTTACCCGTTAGCAGTACCGAAATGCTGCCGTCGTTTTCGTCGCGCATTTTTACCAGCGGGCCTTCGATGATGGCTTTGGCCAGGAACGGACTGCCTGATACCAGACCAGCCAGGCGTTTGCGGTTGCCTTCGCGGGTTTTTACATCCACCACCGCAGATACACGACCACCGTAGTCGGCATTAAAACCGCCCGTCAGTACGTCCACGTTAAGGATGAGTTCTGTTTCAAAAACGGAGTAAAAACCGATGCTGTGGAATGGGTTGTAAATCGTCATACCATCGAGCATGATGCGGTTTTGTACCGGCGAACCACCACGAATGTACAACTGACCACCCTGGTCGCCCGTGAAGACGACGCCCGGCAGTACGGTCAGGTATTGCGCCACGTCGGCTTGTCCGCCTGCGGAAGGCAGGGCGCGGATTTGCTTGGGTGTAACCGTCAATTTGGAAACTTGTACTTCTGTGCGGGCCTGTTCCTTTTTGCCACTGATAACAACGTCATTCAGTTGGGTTGCGGCTTCCGAGATATTGATGTTTTGAAAAACAATCTCGCCTTTTTTAATGGTGATGGGCTGGCGATATTCTTCATATCCGAAATAAACAACCACCAGCGTATAATCGCCCGTTGGGATAGATGAAATGGTGAAGAAACCGTTCACGTCCGAACTCGCGCCGTAGGTCGTTCCGTCGAGTTTAACGGTAGCGGCGGCAATCGGCTCAGCTGTTTCTTTATCGTAAATATTACCGCGAACACTTCCCTTTTGGGCTAAAACAATGGTTGAAAAACCAATCAAAATCAATAATGTACCAAAAAAACGCATAATCATGGACTAAGTCTCGCCTTGTTTTTTCAAAAATGAGATGAAATGAGGCGCAAAGATAGAAGCCTGTGTCGCACTCACCTTATTTAAAATGGATATTGCCGGACATTTGGAAAGGATGTCGGGGTGCATTGACGGGTTATTGGCCTCCGCGCAGTTTTCCCTGACGGACCAGCGTAAAAAACCTGCGCATGAACAGCACCGCCTGAATAATCAAGGCAATTAAATACCCCATCCAGATGCCTTTGGCATTCCAGCCCTGGTGTTTGGCCAACCAGTAGCCCAACGGAATACCCACCACCCAAAATGCTAAAAAGGACAGAAACGAAGGCTTTAGCACATCGTTGATCGCCCGTAAGAGGGAAATGCTGGTGGCCTGAACGGCATCGGCTAATTGAAACAAGGCAGCAAAAAACAGGAGAACAATACCCAATCGAATGACTTCCGGGTCGTCGCTGTACAGGCCGATCAGGAAGCCGGGCACGAACAAAAACAGCAGGATGGGCGTAATCATGAACAGGGTAGCCAGCACAATGGAAGCCACACCCGACAGCCAGACTTTTGCGCGATTGTTGTAGGCCAGCGCCTGACCCACCCGAATCATGCCTGCGGTGGAAATACCCATGATGGTGACATAAGTAACCGACGACAGGTTGAGTGCGGCCTGGTGGGCGGCTTGTTCTACTTTGCTGATTTGTCCGATGATGATGGTGCCAGCGCCAAAAGCGGCAAATTCGACCATCACTTGCAGGGCCGACGGAACGCCTACTCGAATAAAACGCGCCGTTTGACGCCACACGTCAGGCCAGATCACGCGCGAATGCCGGATGTAATGTAA
>JADZBJ010000439.1 GCA_020852155.1 Saprospiraceae bacterium
GCTGGCTGAACGATTCCACCAAACCTTCAAGCGTAAATACCAGCAAACACAAGGCGGTCGTGCCTACAACGGATCAGTGACTGATCGCTACTTGCTTACATTGAAGGAAACCACCGCCCGCCGCGCCGTATATGTCGAATTGGGCAATATCCAAAATGACTGGGATCAACAACGAATCGTCCTGAAAAACAACCGGCAGGCCCTGGCCAACTGGATGTGTCAGGCGTTGTTGAATGAGTGAGTGGGTGAATGAGTGAATGCTGATGTTTTGGTTAATTTTTTATGTAAATCGGAAAGTAGGGTTTATGTAAATCGGAAAGTAGGATTAGTTTTTTTGCTGGTTTGGGCCTGGCAGAAGAGCAACCCATAGGCTTCTTAGACTACCAAATGTTTTTTTCTCAACCATCTATTTTCCCTCCCCACCATACCCCAACACCCGCTAATCCTTCCCACATTTGCACCTGAACTATAGTCAACGTAAAGAGGGTTTCAACGA
This sequence comes from Saprospiraceae bacterium, assembly GCA_020852155.1. Lineage (GTDB taxonomy): Bacteria > Bacteroidota > Bacteroidia > Chitinophagales > Saprospiraceae > M3007. Next base: position 497 of record JADZBJ010000439.1, read on the forward strand.
CTCGTGCCTGTAAATCTTCAAAATCACTAAAACCCTGGTCGCCCTTTGCTCACCGCTACACTCCAAGCTGCTGCCCCCTTGCTCCTCCGCGAACTCGAACGCATCGAGTCAAGGCCCGAATGGTCGCTCCGCGATCGGGCCATAGCCATCGGGCAAATGCTGGATCGTATTTTCATAGAGGCTACGCGGCAGGAGCAAATCGTATTCAGCAGCCTGTTTGCGCGCATCAGTTATGCCGGGCACAAACACCAGTTACTACAGGAAGTGCTGAAAAACACGCACCTGTTCCGCTGGAAATTGCGTCGTATCCGGGAAGGGCAACCCGCCGCGGAATCGGATGTTGTGCTGGGGGCTTCGGTGGTGCGGGCATTGCTGACGGAACAGGCTGATACGGATTTTCACCTGCTGCAAGAAGTCGAACCATTGCCGTTGGCTACATCAGCAGTGCGCAGTGTGGTGGCGCTGGAAGATTGTCCAGCGGAGAATTGCCTGATTGTTCAGGATGAAGCCGCCGCTGGCAGTACAATTCGCGTGTGTTATCAGGTTCCCTATCGAAATGCGCATTTCCAGCCGACCATCGAAATTATCCGTAAAGTGTTTGGTTTCCCGGTCAAACTGAAACTGCTGGAAACCGAAATCAACGACAACGGCGAGTACATTCCAAAGGCCATCGTCATTGAGCCGGATTATCTCGTGGATGTGTCAGCCATTTCCGAGTGTTTCAAAGATACCGGACAAGACCCGTATTCCTACCTCGTCAGGAAGTTTTTGCCCTACGAAAATACCGACCCGATTCTGATCGGAAATATCGCCAACTTTTTCCTGGATACCCTGCTCAACTCGCCGGATGCCGACTGGACGGAAACCTTCCGAAAGACATTCCAGATGTCGCCCTTCGTCTATGCGCCCATGAGCAACACGCAGGTCAAAGGAATTTATGATAAGGCGCAAAAGCATTTCATCCACCTCAAACAAATGGCGATGCCGGGTGGCGGATTAGAAAAGGAGCAGATTGATCGCGCTTTCTGTTTTCTGGAGCCGACGTTTTTTAGTGATGATTACGGCATTCAGGGTCGCCTTGACTTGTTGTATCGCGATGACGCCGGACGTTCGGCCATCGTCGAATTAAAAAGTGGAACACCTTATAAACCAAATAGTTATGGTATTTCACGCGCACATTTTACACAAACACTGCTCTACGATTTGCTGGTTCGGTCGGTCTTTGGCGACGCCACAGATTCGGCAAAATATATTCTGTATTCCGGTGTAGATGTACAGCAATTGCGTTTTGCGCCAACGGTAAAAGCCGAACAGCACGAAGCCATTCAAGTCAGAAACCAGTTAGTGGCCATCGAACGGTTGCTGGCCTCCATCCGGCCGGGCGACGAACAGCCCTCGGTGTTGCATCGCCTGAAAGCAGCCAATGGCAAAGGCTTTACGGTGCGCGATTATGCGCGTTTTGAAATAGCCTACTCAAACCTCGATGCGTTGGAGCGGAAATATTTCAACGCTTTTACCGGATTTATCGCCCGTGAACAATGGCAGGCCAGGGTGGGCGACGAAGGCAGTGACCAAGCCTTGGGACATGCAGCCCTTTGGCGCGATGATTTTGAATCCAAAAACCTGAATTTCAGCATTTTAAGTCACCTGGATATTCAGGAAAACAGCGCCGACCAACCAGAGCCACGCATCGTTTTTGCCCGAACGGAACGTACTAATCCGCTGGCGAATTTCAGGGTAGGGGATATTGCCGTGCTTTACCCCTTGCGCGATGAAACGGACACTATCCTTCGGCACCAGATCATCAAATGCACCATCACGGAACTGAATAAAACGCAGGTGGTGGTACAATTGCGCTTCCGGCAACATAACCTCCGGCCGTTTGAAGCCGTCGGTCAATGGTGCCTTGAGCCTGACCTGATGGACAGCGGTTTTGCTGCCATGTATCGCGGGCTGTTTGAGTGGGCCGAAACTTCTTCCGCCCGCAGGGCTTTAATGTTGGGCCGCACGCCGCCGCCGGATAACAACAAACAAGCTGGATTCCACCTGCTATGGGGACCGCCGGGCACCGGAAAAACCAGCGTCCAACTGCGCGACATGGCAGCAGATATCCTTACCAATTCGGATGATAATTTGCTACTGCTGGCCTATACCAACCGCGCTGTTGATGAAATTTGTGAGGCGCTGGACAGTATCGGCGGAAATATCCGTAGTCTGTATATTCGTTTGGGTGGAAAATTCAGTTGCTCGGCGCGTTTTCGGGAGCAGTTGCTGTCTGAAAAAATTGCCGGAGCCAATACGCGCGCCGATCTAAAAAACATCCTCGAAAAACACCGCATTTTCGTCAGTACGGTGGCTTCGTTTAGCAGCAATGACAGCCTGCTGGCCCTGAAAAAATTCCAAAGACTGATCGTGGATGAAGCATCGCAAATTCTGGAACCGCAAATCGTGGGTCTGCTGACGCGTTTTGACCATTTTACGCTGATTGGCGACCATTGCCAACTACCGGCGGTCACTACGCAGCGACCTGAATTTACGCAGGTCAATGATGAAGATTTGCTAGGTATCGGTCTGACGGATTTGCGTGATGCGTACTTCCAGCGGATGTACCTGCGCTGCATCGAACAAGGCTGGCACTGGGCTTACAGTCAATTGAGCCATCAGGGGCGTATGCATCTGGACATCATGGATTTTCCCAATCGCTTTTTTTATAACAACACCTTGCAAGGCTTGCCGCCCGACATTGGTGGAGGATGGCAAAGCGAAGTTCTGCCGGGCAGTGAAGCCCCATTGCTTCAACAACGCGTTGTTTTTCTGGACGTCAAACCGGACAATGAACTTTCAGGACAAAAAACCAGTGCGGCAGAAGCGGCTGAAATAGCGCGTATTGTCTTGTTTTTCAAAGAGTTGTATCAAAAAAATGGTCGTGAGTGGCATCCTGATCGAACGTTGGGTATCATCACGCCCTGGCGGGCGCAAATTGCGCAGATCAGGTCGGCACTGGAAAATGCGGGCCTTGATCCTGACGAAATGACGGTGGATACAGTGGAGCGTTATCAGGGTGGCGCACGTGATATTATCCTGATTTCGACTTGTGTCCATGATGCCTGGCAGTTGCAAAGTTTAGTTAACCTGAACAGCGCTGGCGTTGATCGGAAACTGAACGTCGCACTCACGCGGGCGCGACATCACCTGATTATGCTGGGCAACAGCGAAGTGCTGCGGCAAGACCCGCGATATGAGATTTTTATAGGAAAATATGGAAAAAAATCTGCGTAATCTGCGGGAAATGGAAGTGCGTGTATGTCGAAAAACAGGCCTAAATTCGATGAGTTTTCCCGCAGATTATACCAGAAGTTTATCTGCGAAATCTGCGCAAAAATCGGCGTAATCTGCGGGAAAAGAAAACGAGCCTGCTATCAATTTTTCAGGCTTCCGTCGGCGCCGATGGTTTTGTTCCAGATTTGCTGGCCGTCGGCATCAATCAGTTCAATTTTCAGTTCGCGGGCTTTGCGCGGGCCGCTGAAATTAAGCAACGCAAAGTTATGTTTCATGGCCAGCGTGCCGGGTATGCGGTATTCATTTACATCCTTTTCGCCGTACTTGTTGACGCCTGCTGTCAGGGACGAAGTCGTCAGGTCATATACCCAGTTTCCTGCGCCATTTTTGTAGGCGCTGAGTTCGGAAAAGTGCCGGTCGCCGGTCAGGAAAATCACGCCTTTGATGTTTTCTTTTTCAATAAAATTCAGCAATTGCTTGCGTTCTTCCGGGAAGAAGTGAAAGCACGTTTCCTGGTCGTCGTGCGTGGTCAGCACTTGTCCGCCGATGGCGATGATTTTAAACGGCGCATAACTCGCGGCTAATGCGCCTTTCAGCCATTCGAGTTGATGTTGCCCCAGCAGCGTTCTGTTTGGGCAGTTTTCGCAGTAATTCGGTGTACGGAAATAGCGATTATCCAGCAGGAAAAATTCGACATCGCCGTACTGAAACATGGTGGTGCAACCTTTCTCGCCTGCCACGCCGTACGTCGGGTTAGGCCAGAAACTTTTAAAAACATCCCAGGCCATGTCTTTTTGCAGGAAAGTTCCGTCGGCGTCGTTGGGGCCATAGTCATGGTCGTCCCAGATAGCGAAATGGCTGGTAGATGCCAGCAGCGGCTGTAATTCTGGCAGCGAACGCCCGTGCGTGTAGCGGTGAATCATGCCGGTGCGGGTAAACCAGTCGGCTTCGCGCAGGTAAAAATTGTCGCCGAGCCAAACCATAGCGTCCGGTTTTTTAGCAGCCAGGCTTTTAAAGATATGGTGATCGCTGCCATACGGCGTACCCGGACGGTCGTACTCCGTTTCATTGGTGTAGGAGCAGCTGCCTGCGGCGATGGTGAACGCAGGCGGATCGGTACGCCACTGCCAAAGTTGTTGAGTTTTGAACTGGCAGGGGTAATCCAGTTTCACACTTTCGCCATTGATCCAGACCTGATAATCGTAAGTTTTGCCCGGCTGCACCTGATCGGCGATGCACTTGGCCGTAAAGCCGGTTAATTTTTCCGTTTGCACAGCGTCAGTGCGCCATTTTTTGTCGGCTTTACCTTGTTCCCAGTATTCAACCAGGACGCTCGCAGCAGCTTTGGTTTGTACCCAGACGACGGCTTCCAGCATTTCGGCATAGCCGAGCATGGGGCCGCTTTGCAGGGCTGCATTGCCGCGTAAGGTATTGGCTGGCAAGCGGTTGTTGTTGGTTGTAGAGCAGGCAGAAATGACCCAGATGAAGGTCAATAGAAAGTAGAGTGGGCGCATGATTGTTGTGTAAAAATTTGCTTTGCGCAAATGTACAACCCGCCGTTTGGGAAATGATTTACGGTTACGAAACTTTCAACGTTTCGTAACCGTGAGTTCATTCTGTATTACTTTTACGAAACTTTCAATGTTCATAAAAGTGTATAGCATATCATGCAATCTACCACCAGTCTTGCTTATCGTTCGATGCTGGCCGCTATTTTGTTGGCCATGACCCTAGTTCTGCCGCATTTTTTCAAAACCTGGTTTGTTGAAAGCACCGGCAACATCAAGATCGCACCCTTCTTCGGGTTTGTGCTGGCAGTGGCCCTGCTGGTAAAGGCTGAATGGGCCGAAAAAGGAGCCAAAATAATGGCCTGGATCTTATTGGCGGTGTTCGTCGGTAGCATCATCATGGCACCTGCAAAACCCGGATTTTGGTTGGTGCTGGTGCTGGATTTGGGCCTGTTGTATGCGCTGTATCGCCCGAGGGTACTGTCTTGACCAGGATTTGGGGGGATTTGGGGATTACAGGATTAGTATTATGCACACGCTTGCGAAACTTTGCAAGTTTCGTAAGCGTAATCTTGATTTTTAAAATACCCAAATAACCAACTCCCCAAATACCCAACTCCCCAAATACCCAACTCCCCTCATTCCACCATCAAATTACACCCCCTGAGTTCGGCGCTGTCGAGTCGGCCCAGCACTTCGAAACTACCATCGTCGTAAACCCTCCCGAGATCGTCTGTGGCGATGAAACTACACGTATCCAGATTGGCCAGGTCAATGATATTCAGTTGGCCGGTGCGACCGGGTGCGACCGGGCAAAACGGGTCATTGATTTCGGTTGCAATAACACGCAGGGTCGGGACAGGCCAAAAACGACCGCCTGAGGCATAAGCCTGCGAAAGCAATTCCGTCATGCCATATTCCGAGTGGATGGTATCAACCTGAAATGCCGTACGAAGGGTTTCATGCAGTTCAGCGCGCGTCATTTCACGACGACGACCTTTCATGCCGCCCGTTTCCATGATGGTAATGCCGGAAAGCGACACGGGATGTTTTTCTGCAAAATCCAGCAAGGCAAAACTCACACCCAACAGCAGGGTAGGGTAGCCTTTAGCCTGACATTCGAGCAATGTCGTTTTCAATTTGTCAAAATCATGCAGAAAAAAACCGCTTTCGGCGTAGCGTGAGCGTTTGATCAAATCATCGGCCATGGCCACCAATGAAGAACCTTCGCGTTCGAGATAGGAAGGCAGCAGCGCCAGGATGCACCATTTTTCAGGTTTCCCGTATCGTTCAGTAAAGCCGCGACGCGCATTATCGAGGTAAAAATGCCGACTGCGCACATGATGTTGTGAAGGCAGTTGACCCGTGGTTCCGCTGCTGGTAAAAATCGTTTTTGAAGGCCAAAAACCGCTTTTTACGATATATGTCTTAAAAAATTGAATGGGCAGAAACGGAAACCCGGAAAGCACTTCCGGTGTTTCTCTTTTATCCAGCAAACTGCAATACGTTGAATAAAGTTGGTTGTGGGATAACTGATACTCAAATACCTGGCGAGCCACCTCGTCGAAGTTATCGGCGCTAACTTCCTTCAGACTTGATAATATGTCGGCCCTGTTGTAATTTTGTAGAAGCATATTCATTCATTTGATCATGAAAAATCTAACCGTTCTGCTGACTTTTACTGTTTTGTTGCTCACTTACTGTGTTCAACCCCCGGATTATCCTATTGAGCCGGTTATTGAGTTGAAAAACGTGAGTAAGAACGAACTCAAACAGGGCCAGGGCAGCCAGGACAGCCTTTTTGTAACCTTTACTTTTACCGATGGCGATGGCGACCTGGGCGATCAGGACAGCCTGAATATATTTGTAGTAGATGGCCGGGACGGAAATGAAAAAAGCCGATTCCGAATTCCGTTTATCGAACCGCAAGGTACGGGCAATGGTATAAATGGTGAGATTACAGTTCGACTGAATACCAGTTGTTGCATCTATGTAACGCCTGAGGGCATTCCGGTTGCCTGCGAACAAGCCGCCAACTATATCGAAAAAGATACCCTCACCTACCGAATCAGCATCCGCGACCGCGCCGGTCACCGAAGCAATGAAATCGAAACCAGTCAGATTGTGCTGAAATGCAAATGAGGATGTGATAATGTAATTTCAATGGGGGAGCGTGTTCGGTGCAAACCCAATTCCTGATCACGCTCTTATCTTTGAAAAAGCCTGAAATATTGAAATAAATACCTTTGGGTATTATTTTTATTGGACAATTAGCGGAATAAAAAGATTATTTTTATTTTTTTATCGAAATAAAATATATGAATTGTGTGTAAGTTTTAAAATTGAATTGTTAACAATAGATTTATGTGATTTACATGATATGTTAGATATTTATATTTGTTGTACCCAAAAATTACTGTGAACGCAGCCTGGATATGTCTGATCCGCTGTAATCCTTCCCGCTTACTGAAAAATATTCACCTCACATACGCCACCTGTCGTAGGTCGGGTCATAATTTGCTGTGCTATCCGGTTTTTTGCTCTGATGGGCTGACCGTATTTATAGTAAATGATGTACTCTAATTCGGCAGAATTTGATCACAATTTTTTTAAAAATCGCTATGAAACTTTTAATGAAATTCACCCTCTTCTTCCTGGCAACTGTGTTTTCACTGTTTAGTTGCAAGAAAGAACAGATTTCCTCTTCTATTTCACAAAATCAGCTGCTTCCGGCTGTTGATCGTACTTGCCCGGTTATAACATGGCCGCTCACAGCGGGACAGACCATACCGGCTGGTACAGTAACAGTCACCAACGATGCTGATAACCTGTACATTACCTATGCACTGAATACGGCATCTTACCCGTGCGCACAATTTGGTACACTGCACGTGTGGGTTGGTTCTTCACTGGCCACAATGCCTTCCAATCCGCAAGGGCATCCAATACCTGGGCAATTTTGCCAAATAGATCCAAATCGTTGCCACGACGCCACGGTTTTGACAACCTATACCTTTACCATTCCGTGGTCGTCAACCACTTATGTTGACATAACTAATGCATGTACTTCGCCGATTTATGTGGTGACACATGCTGAAGTGAACGGACTGGATTGCAGCGGCGGAAGTCACGAAACGGCCTATGGCGGCCCAACCGCAGGCGGCGGAAATGCCTGGTGGTTTTACGGGCAATATACTGCTTGCTGTGAGAGCGGCCCGCCAAATCCGGAATACTGCAACACGGCTTTTGCAAAAGGTGGCTGGGTATGGACTACAGGCAAAAAAGCAAATCCGGAACAGTTGCCTTCTCTAAACCTGATCAATAATCGTTGGGGCTGGGCCATTAATTTGACCGCACCGGGTACCACAACTTATCCAATTTGGGCAGGCGCAGGGCTTAACAATACTGCGAACGGAACATTGGTCGGCAATCTGACGATTGTATGGGACGGTACAACCGCTACTGTAACATATAATATGCTTTCAGGATTCAGCATGGATGAAGCGCATCTTTATGCCGCTGACGCCAGACCGACTACCCTGGCGCCAGGTCAGTTTGGCAATACGGCTTATTTTAATCCCAATGCAACCAGTTATACTTTTACCGTACCGCTTGCTGATACAAACGGTACTGACGGCGTATGGTTAATCGCACACGCTGTCAGCTGTACTAGCTAATAGTTGAGTTTAAATTCAAGTGAGGTGGATATAGCAGCCATCCTTCCTGTACGGTAAGGGTGGCTGCTATTGTATGGGGAATTCCCCTCATGCTCAGGGATTAATATGAATACCTCAGAGGTTGTTTAAATTTCACTGCGGGATTCAAAAAGAGGAAATTTTGGCGATAGCCAATGCTTGTTTTTCGGGGTGAAGCGGGGATTTTAGCCCGAAAAACAAGGGAAGGATGGCGGCAAAAGATACCTTTTTGAGCCAGTGGGTGAACTTTAAACAACCTCTCAACCTATCTTTGATGCGCTATGTCAAAGATATTCCTTCCAATTATTCTGCTGTTTATCGTCTTAAACGCCGGTTTTTCACAAAAAACAACGCATGATTCCCTGAAAATGCACTGGTTCGGCGACGCCAAACTGGGCATCTTTATTCACTGGGGCATTTACGCCGTCAAGGGCACCGACGAGAGCTGGGCGTTTTACAACAAAAAAATCAATCATGCCGACTATATGGCCCAGATCGGCGGTTTTACGGCAGCCAAATACGACCCCGAATACTGGGCGCAGCTCATACGCGAATCAGGCGCACGATATTCCGTCCTGACCACCAAACACCACGACGGTGTGGCTTTGTGGGATACTAAAATGAACGACCTGAGTATTCCGAAAAAAAGCCCGGCGCACAAGGATGTGCTGACGCCGTTTTACAAGGCTTTGCGCAAAAACGGCGTTAAATGCGGCGCTTATTTCTCGCTCATTGACTGGACACACCCTGATTATCCGGGTTTTTTAAAAGACAGCACCAAATATAAACTCACTGAACACCCCGAAAAATGGGCGCGTTTTAAAACCTTTTTTCAAGGGCAAATCGCAGAAATTCAAGCGCAATTCAACCCTGATCTGTGGTGGTTTGACGGCGACTGGGAACACAGCGCCGAAGAATGGGAAGCCCCGAAAGTCCGCCGCCTGATTCTGGATAAAAACCCTGACGCCATCCTGAATTCGCGCCTGCAAGGCTATGGCGACTATGGCACACCCGAACAGCACGTGCCAGTCGTGAGGCCCAAAGAACCTTACTGGGAACTCTGCATGACCCACAACAACAACTGGGGCTGGCAACCGCAGGATACTTTCTGGAAAACGCCCTACGAAATCATCACCATCTTCGCCGACGCCATCGCCAACGGCGGCAACCTCCTGCTCGATATTGGCCCGAAAGCCGATGGAACGATCACACCCGAACAGGTCAATATCCTGAAAGAACTGGGGCGCTGGAATAAAAAACACGAAGAAGCCATTTTCGGCTCCATCGGCGGACTACCCAATGGCCATTTTTACGGCCCGTCAACCCTGTCAAAAGATTCAACAACATTGTATCTGTTCCTGCCGGCGCGCGCATCAGGGCCAGTGGTCGTGAAAGGGCTGGATAATCAAATCAAGGAAGCCTCCGTACTGGGCACAACTCAAAAACTAACACCAAAAATCGTTGGTAAAATCAGCTGGAGCGCCGTTCCGGGACTGGTTTACATGGATGTTCCCAAATCCGCCCTCGACGAACAAATGACCGTCATCAGGTTGAAATTAGACAAACCACTTAAACTCTATCGCGGACACGGCGGGTTTTGAGGAATGATGAATGATGAATGATGAATGATGAATGCCATTTGAGGCCGGAGTACCCCATATCGCAATGCTGAATGTAATCTGCGAAATCTGCGCTTTTACTCCGCGCTATCTGCGGGAAAATCTGCGAAATCTGCGCTTTTATCTGCGCTATCTGCGGAAAATCTATTGACGGCGTTTTTTATAAGTCTTTGAATATCAATTTTCTAAATCTGAAAATTTCATGAAAAGAATCCTGATTTACACGCTGATTTTATGCTGTTTTTCGGCTTTGAATGCCCAGCAACACAGTGAACAAAGCCACAAGGGATACATTCCGCCTGCTGATCCGGCCGTACAAGCCAAATTGCAGTCTTGGCGCAACATCAAGTTCGGCCTGCTGATGCACTGGGGAACATACAGCCAGTGGGGCATCGTCGAAAGTTGGAGCCTTTGCCCGGAAGACGAAGGCTGGTGCGAACGCCGAGGGCCTTACAAAGACAACTGGTACGCCTATAAAAAAGCCTACGAGGCCTTGCAATACACCTTTAATCCGACACAATTTGCACCCGAAAAATGGGCCAGTGCCGCCAAAGGCGCAGGCATGAAGTACGTGGTTTTTACCACCAAACACCACGACGGGTTTTGCATGTTTGATTCCAAATATACCGATTACAAAATCACGGAAACGCCCTTCAAAAACAACCCGCGCAGCAATGTAGTCAAAGCGGTTTTCGATGCCTTCCGGAAAGAGGGCTTCATGACCGGCGCATACTTTTCCAAACCCGACTGGCATTGTCCCGATTATTGGTGGTCGTACTTCCCGCCCAAGGACAGAAATCCGACCTATGTGCCTCAAAAATACCCCGACATCTGGAACCGTTTCAAGCAGTTTACCTACAACCAGATTGAGGAATTAATGACGGACTACGGCGCTATGGACATCTTGTGGCTCGACGGCGGCTGGGTTCGCCCGTTCAGCACGATTGATACTTCGATTTCATGGCAGAAAGCCATTCCGTTTGACCAGGATATAGACATGGCGCGCATCGCCAAGAGAGGCCGTGAACTGCAACCCGGACTTTTGGTCGTTGACCGTACCGTGACCGGCGAATTTGAAAACTATGTCACGCCGGAGCACCAAATTCCCGATGCCTATATGTCCATTCCCTGGGAAACCTGCATGACCATGGGCGATTCGTGGAGTTATGTTCCGAAGGAAAACTATAAATCAGCCCGCAAGTTGATTCATGTGTTAGCGGATATTGTTTCTAAAAACGGCAATTTGCTCCTGAACATAGCGCCGAGCCCTGAAGGCGATTTTCACCCTGAAGCCTATACCCGGCTGGCTGAAATCGGCCGGTGGATGGACCTGAACGGAGAAGCCATTTATGGCACCGTCGGCGACAACACCATTGGCAAACAAGGCAAATGGGTATTCACCCATAAAGGCGCAGCGACCTACGCGATTTACTGTGCCGAAGAAGGCGAAAAATTGCCCGATCACCTGGAAATCAGCAACCTGAAACTCGCTAAAACAGCCAAGATCAGTTTGCTTGGCGCTGTCGGAAATTTGACCTGGACTGTAAAAAATGACAAAACCGTCATCCATCTGCCTGCCGGTATCGCTCAGGGCAAACTGGTGGATTATGCCTGGGTTTTCAAGGTTGAACGGTAAATCAAACTATCCTCCCATCCGCCATTTCAATAATCCTGTGCGTATTTTTGGCGAACTCGTCGTCGTGGGTGACGATGAGTAGCGTTTGATTGTATTCTTCGGCCAATCGCTTGAATATATCGAATACGATGTCGCTGTTCTTCTTGTCGAGGTTTCCCGTTGGCTCGTCGCCCATGATGATGAGCGGGTCATTGATTAATGCGCGGGCGATGGCAACGCGCTGTTTTTCACCGCCTGACAACTGATTGGCTTTTTTCAGGGCCAGGTGTTCGATATCGAGCATTTTGAGGCGTTCAAGGGCGCGGTGTTCGACTTCTTTTTCCGGGTATTGTTGAAGTTTCAGACCGGGCAACATGACGTTTTTCAGCGTTGAAAATTCGTTGAGCAGGTAGTGAAACTGAAAAACGAAGCCGATTTTTTCATTGCGAATGCGGGCGAGTTCGGCTTCAGACTTGCCGCGCATAATGTCGCCGTCAATCAACAAATCGCCCTCGTAATCAGTATCCATCGTGGACAGTATGTACAGCAATGTAGATTTTCCGCAGCCGGATTTGCCTGTGATTGCGACAAAATCGCCTTGATTGACCGAAACACTGACTGATTTCAGGACTTGTACACGTACAGGATCGTTGAAATACTTGATGAGATTGATGGATTGTAAAACCGTTTTTTCCATGTTATTTGCCACGGATGATGATAACCGGGTCAATTCTGCTCGCTTTGCGGGCCGGGAAAAAACCGGCTAACCAGGTCGTGATGATGGAGAAAACAATCCCGATGATATAAAATTTGGGACTGTAATTGACCGGATAGGTCGTTATGGTGGGCAGGGCGGCAGTATTGAACGGGATTTGGTCAATGCCGATGGAAAGCAAAAAGCCGAACAGAAGCCCCAGCGCCCCACCCACCAAACCAATCGTCAGGGCAATGCCGAGGAAGATTTTACGCACGTCGCTGCCCGAAAAACCAGTGGCTTTCAGGATGGCGATGGTGTCCATTTTTTCGTAAATCATCATGTTCAGGATGTTGTAAATCCCAAATCCGGCTACAATCAGCAGCACTATGCCAACGACATAGGAAATTAGTGTCCGCACAAAACTGCCGGTTTCAAACTGTGAATTGGCGGTTTGAATGTCTTCGGCATCACATTGGAACAGCTGGGCATACTCCTTGGTGACAGCCGGTGCAAGTGTGAGGTCGTGTAATTTGACCTGAATATCGGTAATGTAATTACTGGGAACGCCCAACAGTTTTTGCGCCGTGACGATGGAAGCAAAACTTTGTATTTTGTCCAGGTCAGCGATGCCGGACTGGAAAAAGCCGACTACCTTCAAAGGCAACCGCTCGCCTTTTGAAGTTGTAACCTGCACGACATCGCCAACTTCGGCGAGCAGCTTTTCCGCTAATCCTTTGCCTAATACAATGCTGTTGCTCACGTTTTTCAAGTCAATCGGATTGCCCGTTCTGACATAGTCGTTAAAGAAAAACAATTCACTTTCCGCCATGACATCAATACCGCTGACCACGCCGGTGATGTCTATTGTGCCGGAATTATACAAAACCGGCGCATTGATTTTAGGGGCAACACCGCGCACTCGCGGATCGCTTTTGATGGCTTCCAAAATGGCGGCATTGTTGTAAATCTCTAATTTTCCGCCACTTGATTTGATGGACTGAATAAAATTATGACCGTTTTTAAAATCTTTCGACAGGTTAACAGGCTGATTTTCAGTGGGTTTTATTTCGTTGAAAAGCCGGATGTGCGGCGTGCGATTCAAAATCAGTCCATCCAGCAGGTCGTTCAGTCCGTTCATGAAACCGAGCAGCGCGATGAACATCGTGATACTAAAGGTCACGCCAATAGCAGCTACGAGCGATTGCCGAAAACGCGCCAGCAGCAAGGATTTGGCGATATCGGTGATGAGTTTCAGGTTCATTTTTTAGGTTTTAGAATGGTTTCACCTGCTGCGAGGCCACTCAGGATTTCCGCTTTGGTATAATCTTTCAGGCCGAGTTCTACGCGGCGTTTTTCCTTGTTTTCAAGGATTACTACCGAGTCGCCGACCAGATACGAGCGCGGGATGGTCAGGGCATTTTCTTTTTCCAGAATCACGATGTTGGCTTCGGTCGTTAAATTAGGGTACAAAACTGGCGGTTTTTTCGTGAAAACAGCCTCGACCGTGAATGTTCGCGTTCGTTCGTTCATGAGGGGATTGATTTGTGTAATGGACGCTTCGAATACTTCGTTTGGGTAACTGTCAAACTTCAGCAGTGCCTGCTGACCGTTTTTGATGCGCACAATGTCATTTTCATCCACCTGAAGTTCGACTATGAAATCACTCGCGTCGCCAATGAGCGCAACAGGAGTTTGAAGGTTCACCATTTCCCCTTGTTCCCGGGCAATGCTGTATATGCGCCCGTTGACTTCACTTCGGATGGTATAATCCTGAGCCATATTGCTGGAAATAGACAACTGTTTTCGGGATTGCGCGGCGGCAAATTCGAGTTGTCTTTTCAGGTCATTGTACCTGAAAATGGCCGATTGCAGGTTATTTTGGGAAGTGGAAAAAGCCAGTTCGCGTTGTTCCAGTTCAAATTTGGAGCCGATTTGCTGCGCCCACAGTCCGCGTTGGCGGTCAAGCAAAATCGAATCGCTGGTCTTTTTGGCTCGAACGGTTTCAATGGTCGTTTTCAAGTCAGACAGTCGGTCGCCGACCGAGTTTGTTTGGGCAAAATCGGCGGCTATTCGGGCGTTTTCAGCTTGCAATCGAGGTGTTTCGTTTTGGATAATGAACAGCGGATCGCCTTTTTTGACCATATCGCCTTCTTTCACCAGTACCTTTTGAATTAAACCGCCGACGGTCGAAAAAACCTGGTACTGATTTTTGCTTTTTATCGTGCCGGAGGCATAAACAGATTCGGTAATCTTTTCGAGAGACGGCTGTGTTTGCTCGCCTTTGGAGCCACAAGCGGCAACTAAAAAAGAAAGCACGGTGAGCCTCAACAGAAGCGGTGGCAATAGTTGTTTTTTCATCTTATACCATGATTTGTACGTTTTGAAGGCGCTGCATTTTCAAGGGCAAGTTGCACACTGAACAGGACTTTGTCAACGGGAGCAAATTTAACCAATTATCGTAGAGAAACAGTCTATAAGTCTTTCTCAAATACAACGATTCGCGGGGTGAAAACATCGCGGCGCACAGTGAAAACCACACTGCTTTTTGTTTCCCGCAGATTTCGCATAAAATCTGCGAAATCTGCGGGAAATTTGTTTTACTCAAAATTAATGCGAGGACTAAATTTTTAAAATGAGGCCGAAGGCAAAAGGAGGAAAGAGAACGGCGTTTCGTTGGTTTTTAACTTGGAATAGACTATTTTTACAAAACGCCCGCTGTCTTTTATCGGCAACTCAAAGAGGTTTTGAACAAGTCAC
>JADZBJ010000440.1 GCA_020852155.1 Saprospiraceae bacterium
GCAGCAACTGCTGCGCCTGTCTGCTTCTATATTGACAGGCGTACTCATGGCCAAAAGCGGCTTGAGCACTGCTGAAATCGGCGTGTATGAAATGCTGATTTACATCGGTTCCACCCTCAGTTTTTTTTGGGTGATTGGCCTGCTGGATGCACTTGGGCCGTTTTATGGGAAATTAAAGCAGGAACAAGGCGAAATCGCTTCAAAGACGCTGCTTTTTAAGGTTTTTCTGTTGTTTACGGTACTGGCGGTGTTGTTGTCGGGCATTATTCTGTTCTTTCATCAGGGAATAGGGCATTACTGGGTTCAAAAGAGCGAGTTGCCGTATATCGGGTGGCTTGCTTTGTATCTGGCACTCAACCTGCCAACCTACCCGGTTGAGTACGTTTATCTGGTGAATAATCGGGCGAAATCGCTCATGATCTGGGCTGTGTTGAGTTTTTGCCTTCATTTGTTGGCGGTGGGCATACCCTTGTGGGCAGGGTGGGGGATAGAAGGCAGCCTTAAAATGCTAACCATCACTGCCGCATTGAAATTGCTCTGGACGATTGGCGTGGCTTATCAGTACGCATTACCGCACTGGGACAGCAATTTGTTGAAGCGCTATTTGCGGTTTGCGGCTCCGCTCATTTTGATTCCACTGGTCGGCAATGCGATGTTGTTGTGGGACATGTGGTTGGTGCGCAGGTTGAATCCTGACCCTGCGGTATTTGCCGTGTTTCGGTATGGCGCCCGTGAGTTGCCGTTGGCTATGGCGCTTTGCACTGCCCTGGGCGCCTCTATGAGTCCGTTGATTGCTACCCATCTGGCATCCGGCATGGCAGCCTTAAAGCATCGTTCATGGCGATTGACCATGTTTCTGTTTTCAGTTTCGGCGGTATTGTTTTTTGTTTCCTCCCCGCTGTTTTCCTTCTTTTTTAATGCTGATTTCAAAGCATCGGCGTCCATTTTCAATATATACCTGTTGATTACCGCCAGCAGGGTTTTGCTGCCGGGTTCGGTATTGTTAGGTCTGGGCGATTCGAAGAGTTCATTTCGGATTGCGCTGATTGAATTTGTGGCGCGGATAGGTCTGACCTGGTTTTTGGGCGCGATTTGGGGCCTGGAAGGTATTGCACTGGGCGTAGTGTTGTCTTTTTGGGTTGAAAAACTGGGGCAGATCTATGTATTAAAAGTAAAACATCAGGTACAACTTGCACAATGGTTGAATGTTCCGGCGTACCTTGCAGCGCTATTATTGCTGTTTTTCTCCTTTGCTGTGTCGAGGATGGTTTTTAACTAAACTTGGCACGATTCTTTCTTAGTACATTCCGTATCCTTTCCAGCACTGCTGGTTATAATCTCATGATCGTAATTTAATTTAATCCCGTCTTTTCGACGAAAAATAAGATGGTCGCCGGCCTTATGTCGGCGACCATCGTTGTTTCTGAAGAAGACTTTTTGATAATCATGCAAGACCCGGTTGGGGTCTGAGATGTATTTTAAGCGAACATCACATCATTCTGGAAAAAGTTGATATTGCATTTCGATTGTTAATGCGCTGATTATTGATGATATTTTCCGGATTTTTGTGATATTCGCGCTTCCAAACACTATGACGGCCACCTGCGACTGTTCGCTTTTTGCGATGAGGTAGTTGCTTTTTCTTTTAATCGTCGTCAACACTCCCCCCGAGGTTATACAAGTATCACAACAGGTGCTTGGTTCAAACAAACACACAGGGTTTATCCCTGTTTGCACATGGATTTTTCATGGCTGTTACAAATTTTCGGATTTGGCAGCATGGGTCTTCATGTGCTGATCGTGCTGATTACTATGAAGAATTTTTATTCAACATTTTGGCTAAGCCTTTTACTCTCTTCCTTCTTTACATCCAGCGCACTTGACGCGCAACAGGATCCGCTTTTTTCGAGGTATAAATTTAATGCTCTGACGTACAACCCCGCTTATGCCGGCAGTAAAGATCACTTGAGCCTGGGTTTGCAATTTCGCCGTCAGTGGGCCGGTTTTGAAGGCGCACCGCGCACTTTTTCACTTTCAGCACATTCGCCATTACGGCGCAATCAATATGCACTGGGGGCCAGTTTTATCGCCGATAAAGTCGGAGCAACCACACGGGTAGATGCCAATGCTGTCTATGCGTATCGCATAAAAATTAATCAGGACGTAATGTTATCGCTGGGTTTGCAGGCAGGGGTCACGAATTGGCACGCAGATTGGTTTACAGTGACGGTAGAACAAGGCGGCGACGAGGTTTTTCAAAACAATTTCAGCATCTGGCAGCCCAATTTTGGCGCAGGCGCGTATTTGTATTCAAAGGATTACTACATCGGACTATCGTGTCCTCGTCTGGTAGAACAAGCTTATCGGGTAGCAGATAACGAAATTTCGGCCATCGCTGCCAATTATCGGCATTTTACACTGGCAGCAGGTATGGCGATTCCATTGCGCGAAGGCGATATGATTTTTCGACCCAGTATTTTGTTGAGAAAAGCAGGCTTCGGTAGCAAACTGCGCCAAAGCGATGATAAAAGAGTGGGTGCGCCAACGTCTGTTGATCTGGATGCTGCCTTGCGTTTCAGACAAAAAATATGGGTTGGCGCTGGTTTTCGCTCCGCCCTCGAATTGGCCGCTTCTTCAACCGATGCCGTGGACCTTTGGATGACGTTTGATCTGGACAATGGTATGCGACTCGGTGGCGCTTACGATATTATTTTGAGTCGGTTGAATCAGGTGAGTTACGGCTCTTTTGAATTGTTGATGGGATATGATTTTGATATTAAAGTGAAGAGGGTTGCTTCGCCCCGTTATTTCTAGCCCTGAAATATTTTCCCAGGTTGCGCATTTCACAAAAAATGGAATGACAACCATTTTAATCACCACAAACAGGTACTTGCTAATGTTTACTCCTTCAAAATTACTCAGGCTTTGGCTGATCTTGTTGTTTGCAAGCACAGCTGGCAGCGCTGTCGCTCAGAGTCGCATACGTCGCGCTGAAGACGCCATGCAGCAGTACGATTATATCACGGCCATTCAACTCTGTCAGCAAATTCTGGAAGACGACGACGACCCGGATGCCAAAATGTACCTGGCCGAAGCCTATCGGAAAATAAATGATACCGAAAACGCCGAATACTGGTTTGGTCAAGTCGTGCGCCTGCCGCAAGCCAAGGCACTGCACAAATTGTATTACGGCATGATGCTGCAGGCCAATGGTAAATGCGACCTGGCAAAAATCTGGTTTCTGCAATATCAGAAAGAAGCGCCAGACGATGCTCGCGGACAATACCTGGTGCGCTCATGCGACCTCCGCGATGAACTGATGCAAAAAAACAAGGGCATTTACACCATCAGCCATCTGCCATTTAACTCTAAATACGACGATTACGCTCCTGCTATTCAAAACAGCAAACTGATCTTTGCCAGCGACCGCGAAACCGGCACGGCCATCAAAAGAACAAATATGTGGACGGGCAATCCCTTTTCACAACTCTATGCTGTACCGTTTCAAGTGGTGGGTTTGCACCCCGGCGATTATCGCTATGGCCTCACCCTGAAATTTTCAAAAGACATCAATTCGCGCTTTCACGAAGCCGCAGTAGCCTTTTCTCCTGATCAAAAAACGATTTATTTTACACGAAATAACTTTTTCAATGGTAAAAAAGGCACCTCCGACGAGGGCCTTGTCAAGTTGAAAATTTACACCGGAAAATCAGACAGCAAAGGCGGCTGGGAAATTACCGGCGGCCTGCCCTTTAATTCTGACGAATATAACGTGGCACACCCGACGGTCAGCGAAGACGGACAACGGATGTTCTTTTCCAGCAACAGGCCCGGCGGTTTTGGCGGCATGGATTTGTACATGAGCCAGTTGCAAGGCAATACCTGGGGGCCGCCGATCAACCTTGGCCCCGTGGTGAATACCGAGGGAAATGAAATCTTCCCGTACATCTGCAGCAGCGGCCGTCTTTACTTTTCGTCCAATGGCCATATCGGGCTGGGTGGACTTGATCTATTCTACACCACACCGGCCAATGGCGCCGACTGGAACCTGCCGGTTAATCTCGGCGCACCAGTCAACTCTGGCAACGACGATTTTGCCATCACTTTTGGCCCCGGTGAAGAATGGGGCTTCTTTTCCAGCGACCGCGACGGCGGAGTCGGTGGAGACGATGTTTACAGTTTCCAGAAAAGCGCTTCCCCCATTGAAATTCTGGTGGTGGACCAACAAACGCAACTGCCCGTTAGCGGAGCCGTTGTTTCGAACAGCCTGACCAGGGTAAATATGACCACAGGCGATGATGGTAAAATTGCTTTTGATATGCGTTTTACCGATTGCGCTGATTTTTCTGTCGCAAAAAAGGGATATGAAAGCGCGTTGCAAAATGCCTGTGCAACGGCGCAACATCCGGGCGATATTTCCAGGATTATGATCCCGATTCAAAAACAGGCTAACTATCAGGTGCAAGGCATCGTGTTTGACATGATGAACGGACTACCTGCCGAGGGCGCTCAAGTCATGCTCATGAACGATTGCGGAAAGCCGTTGCCCAATATGGTCACAACCATGGGCGATGGTCGATTCCGCTTTAAACTGGATAAAGATTGCTGCTATACCATCCGGTCAGTTAAAGACGGATATATCACCGATGTCAAGGAAGAAATATGTACTCGGGGCGTCGCCAAAAACACCGTTCTCAAAGCCAACCTCACGCTCCAGCCTTATCGCGATGAAGAAGGATTTGCCATTGTTCCCAGTGAAAAATCAAACACGCAGAAAGGCCCGCGCTTGAACCGCAAAACAGGTTTGTACGAAAATGCCAACGGTACGCCAGCCAGTTTTGACCTCGGCGAAGGCTTGCAGGTGCTCGAAGGCGTGCTGTTCGATCATGGTGAAAAAAGCAAACCCAACGAATCAGATGTCTGGGAACGTGGCTCAATGGGCTACATTGTCAATATTTACTACGGTCTTGACCAGGAATATTTCCTGACTGAATCACTGCCTGACCTTGAAAAATTGCTTCGTACGCTCCGCGAAACGCCTGAATTGCAAGTAGAAATTGCTTCTCACACCGACAGCCGTGGCTCCGATGCCTATAACCTTGATCTTTCGCAACGTCGCGCCGACAGGGTCGTACACTGGCTCGTTCAACAAGGCATCAGCCGCGACCGACTGACAGCAAAAGGCTATGGCGAAAGCCGACTGGTGAATGCGTGCGACAATAATTCAAACTGCTCCGAAGAAGAGCACCGACTGAATCGCCGCACGGAGTTCAGAATCACTGGCATTGTGAAAACGGCCGCTCAACCGGCGAGTTCTGTACCCAAGCCCAAACCCGGCGCTTGTGTAGGGTGTCCGTTCTAACCTTTAGAGCGTGTTCGGGAATTGGGTTTGTGCCGAAC
>JADZBJ010000441.1 GCA_020852155.1 Saprospiraceae bacterium
GACTGAAGTCATGGGTTGATGAGTCAGACCCGGCGTGTGGCCCAGGACTGAAGTCATGGGTTGATGAGTCAGACCCGGCGTGTGGCCCAGGACTGAAGTCATGGGTTGATGAGACAGACCCATAGCAGGATTGCGACATTAGCCCACGACTTTAGTCGTGGGTCATGGGATGTAATATGACGCGACGTATGATGTAACGGGTAGTGTGGACATCTATTGGAAACGAGGTTTGGGCGAATCGCGATGTGTTTTATTTTTATTTCGTAGAGACTGCCCCGCCTCAATTCTTCAACTGGACAGCCTCTACGACTTTCACCCGGACGCCATCCTGCAGGTTCATTTGTCCTGAAACAACCACCTGGTCGCCAAGTTTAAGTCCTGATTTAACCTCCACCTGCTCGCCCTGAATAGCGCCAACGTCAATTTTTCGTTGTACGGCGACCGTGTCGGTTTCGAGGAGGAATACTTTGGCGTCTTGCAAACTGCCTGCAATGGCTTTGCGCGGTATTGTGAGCACGTTGCGTTGCTCCGGGAAGTGAAACCTCGCACGAGCGTGCATACCGCCCCGCAAAGGTGTTTTGGCCGGATTGGCAACTTCTATTTCCACATCGTATGAGAATGCATTGTCGGCACGCAGTCCAATATTGGTGACTTTTCCGGTAATCGCGGCATCGGGATAGACGTCGGCTTTGACTTCAACCGGCTGACCTTTAACGACCTGAAGCACGTCACGTTCGGTGACTTTGACCATCAGGAAAAGTTTTTCGAGATTGGTCATTTGGCCAATTTGAATGCCGGGGCCGATCACGCTGCCTCGTTCAATGAAACGAAGTCCGAGCGTGCCGGTCATTGGCGCCTTGATGCTGGTGTTGGAAATTTGCTTTTTCAAGCCTTTTTCTTTCGCTTCGGCAGCGAAAATGCCCAATTCCAGGTCTTCTATTTTGTTGCGCGGCGCGGCTTCGCCTTCGATCAGGTTTTCAACCCGCTCGCGGTCTTTACGCAGTTTGGCGAGGTTGGCTTGAGTGGCTTCGAGTTCGATGCGCAGCAGTTCGTCATCCACTTTGGCTATGATTTCGCCTTCTTTTACCCATTCTCCCTTGTTTTTAAAAATGTCAATGACCCTGCCGGCTGTTTCAGAAATGACGAACATTTCCTTGGCGGGCAGAAAAATGCCATCTGCTTCCAGTTCCTGGCGCATGGGGGCCGTTTGTACAGTAGCGACACCGACCGGCACGAATGTGCGGCCGACCTTCGATAATTCCGCTTCGTCGGTTAATTGACGATGATTTGACCATAGTTTCCAGACAACCAATAGTACAACGATCAGCAACAGCAAACGGAGTAAGATTTTCTTTTGCAAAACCCAAAGTTGCATTTGAGCAACGCCGGCAAAAATAACAGGCTGAGGTGGTAAGCTTCTACAAAATAGCCGTTATTGTTAAGCAAACCCCACGTGCGCGCCTTGATGCTTACATTTGCAAGGCCCTCCTTTCTCTGGTCATCATTACCGCTATTTCATTTTTGCTTCAAGTGGCATATTTTTTAGAACTTGTTCGGGTTACTTTTGAACCTGAAACGACATTAAGAAGCATTTGAAATTCATCTGAAATTCTATTCAACCTGCATATTATGCTATCCAGAATCACCCTGATTACCTTATTCCTGCTGCTCGCTCTTTACGGGCAAGCGCAATTGATGGATTCCATCGTTTTCACCACCTACAATGTACAAGTCAGCAATTTGCCTTCTGGCGTCGCTTATGACCCCGGCGGGCCATTTAATAGTTACGGCACGAATGAAAGTTCAGGCCTGCTGCTGAATGTTAGTTGCGCCACATCTATCACTGTATCTGTACAGGAATACAGTGTGGAAACATGCTGCGACAACCTGCAATTTTTTGATGGCCCTGACATCAATGCGACTTATCTGGGCTCGGCGTCGTTCCAATCGCTGCCATTTACAGTAAGTTCCACTTCGGGCACTCTTTTTATTCGATGGTACTCCGACGGTTCGGTAGCGTATAACGGTTTCAGGCTAACCTGGGCCAGCACGGTTGTACCTGCCGACCCGCCTGTGGCCAATATTCTGGTGGATGACGACAATCTGGCTTTATCGCAAAATGCGCACTTTATGGCCGATAGCGGCCCCAGCATTATTCAATGGTCGTGGAATTTCGGCGACGGCACAACAGCCAACACAGCCACCGCAACCCACACATGGACACAATCGGGCAATTACCCTGTTTCATTGATCGTCACGAATTGCGAAGGCTTATCGGATACAACCACGCGCAATATCACCGTGCAGACAGCGCCAACGACTGTCGTTAGTCCAACTTCGCTCCAACTGGATGCCGGATGCGGCGATACAGCCAGGGCTACTGTTACCCTAACCAATACCGGCGCCGGCGATTTGATCTTCACCGGAAGCGCCAGTTTTGAAGGCAAAAAGAAAGTTCTCCTGTATAGTTATTATGCGAATCAGGCATCCCTGACGGGCATTTCCAACCTACTCAGCCTTTATCCGAATGATTATGAAGTAACCGTGGCTTATTTTACTGATCAGGTTAATGCTCAGCTGTTGCTGGACCACCATGACATCGTGGTTTTCCCGACGCTGGATTTTACCGACCCCTGGGTATTGATGCCTTATGCCAGTCAGATGCAGCAATTCGTAGCAGAAGGCGGCTCGATTGTGCATTGTGGCCAGTATAATTACAATACAGCCATGTCGGCGTTCGGCTTTTTCCCGAATACGAATGTGTCTTCCTACGAATTTACCAATCCGACCATTCCTGTTACAAGTGGCCACCCCATTACAGCCGGATTGCCTTCGAATATGGTATTTCCGCCCTATGCCGGAGGTATTGCGGTCGGCGAGCCGAACTATGTCAGCCTGGCCGATTATCAGAATTATTCTTTTCTCGGTTATTTGAATCTCCCGAAAGGCAATGTCGTTTACTTAGGCAGTGGTTTTCAAAATTTCAACCTGAATTTAGTCAATTTACTGCGCCATACGCTGGATTGGTGTGGTAAAAAAGAAGAATTCGAGATCAATCCGCTCACGGGAATCATTCATCCCGGCGAATCGCAGGATGTTCAGTTGGTTATTCCAACATTCGGCCTCACACCCGGCAACTATGCAGGCACATTGACGATTAACACCAATAACCCGGCTCAGGCCTCTGTTAATGTACCGTTCGAACTGCACCTGACCGGACAAGCCCAATTATTGGTCACGCCTTCCGTAGCAAACTTTGACTCCATCATGCAGTTTACTACAGATACAATCGGCCTGACCTTGATGAATATCGGCTGCGATACGCTATTTATTACCGATATTTCAAGCACAAACCCGGCATTTGTCATTGGGGTTGATTCGTTTGTTATTGCGCCTTATGCCAATACATCATTGGGCGTATTATTTCAACCACAGGATACCGGCGCGTACAATGGTCAAATCGTATTTCAGACCAACACCGGCATGCTACAAACCACCGCGACGGGCTATGCTTTTGGCGCGCCTGTTTTATCTTTAAACCCTGACAGTATTGGCGTGACGATAGACTGCGGCGACTCAACCAGCGTCGAAGTCGTAGTGAGCAATACAGGCCTCGGCACACTGTCCGGCAACCTGTCCGGCACAAACGTTGGTATTGGCGACACCATTGATGTTATCGTATTGAACTTCCTGGCTTATAACTGGGGAGGAACTACCGTTTCGTACAATATGCAAAACTGGATAGCGTACCGTTATCCCGACGTCCCGACGAGGGTTTTCAATTTCAGCGGCTCTACTGTTGATGAACTGAAAAACACCCTGCAAACGATGGATGTAGCGCTCATTCCATTTGCTGTCAATAATGGTTATATGAATCCAATTGAAGTCGGGCAGGCGCTGAAAACATTCATGAATAACGGAGGCAGCCTGATTCTTTCCGGAACGACATTTTCAGAGTTTTTTACCCAACTGGGTTTAAGCAGTTCCAGCGGCAACTATGTTTCCAACTGGTTAGCCGGACAAATCGTAGATCCAAGTCATCCATTGTTGCAAAATATCTCATTTGCTACGACGCCTTATGACAACATGATCAGTCAGCAGTTTAACGACCCTGAAATGATTGATGTCATGACCATTACACCGGATATTTTCCGTTCTGCGATCAGTTATAAACCATTTGGTAATGGCAAAATGATCTACCTGGGGTATGAATATTACTATGAATATCCTGATGTCGTTCAGTTACTGGGCAATTCACTGCGCTGGAACAGCAAAAACGCCTCCGTTACGGCCTCTGTTGATTCCTTTAACTTGCAACCCGGCGAAAGCCAAACAATAACCCTCAAGATTAAAGGGCAAGAACTGAATGCCGGTATTTATACCACTAATATTTACCTGAACAGTAACGACCCCGCCCACCCGCAAATAACCCTGCCCGTTACTATTAATATCGCTGGTCTCGCTCAATTGGGCACTACTTCCAATACCACAAATTTTGGCCTGATACAGCAATTCGCTCCGCAAACCCGCAGCATTCCCCTTGAAAATATGGGATGCGACACCTTGTTCATCACCGGAGTCAACGCCAGCAGCAACGACCTCAGCCTCACGTCCAACCCTGCATACGTATTACCCGGACATACGCTTGACTTGAACCTGCACCTGACGGCGACTTTGCCTGGAGGCTTCTCCGGCACCGTGATCGTCAATACCAATGCCGGCGACTTTACCATCACGGTCAATGCAGTCGTCATCGGCGCGCCTGTGGCTGCGGTCAATCCAGCAGCCATGACACAACAATTAGGTTGTCAGGAAACGACGCAACAGCCATTTTCACTACAAAACAGCGGCTTGAGCAGCCTGACGTATCGTACAGGTTATGCCAGCAGTACCAAAAAAGCGCTGCTGATGACCTTTGGCGCAGAGCAACCCCGCACAGGCACCATGAAATCTTACCTGTCGAATGAACTGCCGGATTTGAATATTACTGAAATGAGTCAGGCGGACGCGCAGGTTTTGTCCGATTCACTGACCAATGCCGACCTGCTGATTATTCCGCCGCTTTCGAATATTGACCCTGCTCAGATTGATGTCTTTGACGAATTCGGAACAGTTATTCAGCAATTCCTGAACAAAGGAAAATCTATTATTATCACAGGTGTTTCCAACACAGACCCGGTACTCCGTATGGGACTGTTTTCTTCCGGCTTTTCAACCGATATAGCTTACAATCCGGTTATTACGCGAAAAATCGGCAGCCACCCACTCACTGAAGGTCTGAACAAACAATTTCTAGCAGGCCCTGAATACATTGGCGGTTTGAATTTCATTCCGGCTGACGGGTTTATTAAAATCTGGGAATCCGCCAACGGCAGCACGTATCTGGGTTATCGAATCATGGGTAACGGCACCGTGACGTATTTAGGAGCCAGCTTTAACTCCATCACCCAGGAGGTTAATACGCTTTTGTCCAACGCCTGCCAGTGGTCATTCAACCCCGTTCCGCCCGGCGTTATCCTGGATGAACTGACCGGCGCTGTTGCCATTGGTAATACGACCAATATCAACGTTGACTTTAGCAGTGATGACCTGCCCGGCGGGCAATATCCGGGTTTCATTCGCCTGCGCACCAACGATCCGTTGCATCCGGCACTGCAATTGCCCGTTACTGTAAATGTGTCACAAGCGCCTTGCGCTGACTTTTCATTCACTACCAATGCTTGCGGTGGCACCGTAGAATTCGCTGACGAAAGTTTAAATGGCGTTTTCTCCTGGTACTGGCAGTTTGGCGACGGGTTCGACGCATTCAGCATCAGCCCTACCCACAACTATGCCGCAGCAGGCACTTACGAAGTTACGCTGATCGCCTGCAACGGAAACGGATGCGACACCATCGTACAAACAATACAGGTGAATGGGACGCTCGGACCGATTGCCGCGGCTTGTACGCCACAGGTCAGCAATTCTATTTGTTGCGAAACCGGCATTTACAATGTGACCTTCAACTCGTTGGAAAATTTTTCTTCCGGCGCATCCGAAGGGTATAAAGACAACAGTTGTTCGATAGGCACAGAGGTAGTAGCCGGGTCGGCATATTCGCTGTTGGTCCAAACCGGAAACTCCATTCAAGAATACGTGCGTGTCTGGATTGACTACAATAACAATGGCTCCTTTTCAACCAATGAACTGGTGCTGACGGACATTAATTACCTGACGCACAACACTACGGTTCAAATTCCGGCAACAGCCGTAAAAAACACATCGTTGCGTATGCGCGTCATATCTGAAGCCTATAATTATTCTCCACCGGGCGCATGTTCGACACCCAACAATGGTCAGATTGAGGATTATTATATCGTCATTAAAAACAATAGCAGCGCCAGTGATTTAACTGAAACCCAATATTTTAAAATGTACCCCAACCCTTCATTCGGGGACGTTTGGCTGGATATTCAGGAAGACATAGATGGTGATGTTTCGATCAATATTTTTGATGAAACAGGTCGTCTGGTTCATGAAAGTAAAATCGAAGACCAAAACACCAAAGCCGTTCAATTGCCCAACTTGCCTGTCGGAACATATTTGGTGCGCATACAAACCAGTGAATGGACGCGTACCGAAAAACTCATCCGTATGGATTAGAGGAACGGCAGCGATCGAAAATAACCACTAAAATGCAAAAGGCGCTAATCTTTAAATTGTAAAGAATTAGCGCCTTTTGCGTCTTTCGCGGTTCGTTCTTATTTTTTCGGATTGAACAAAATCGCGTAGAGAATCGTCACACCAAAAGAAAGCACCCAGGCGGAGATGGTCTTCAGCGTAATGGTGGAGAGATAAACAAACGTGAAAGCCTCGACTGAAAAATACCAGAACAAGTGCAAAACCAGCAAACCAGCCGCGCCTTGAAGGAACGTTGGCCAGGAAACATGCGCTGGTGAAAAAATGAGTTCCTTGGCCGTAAAACCGCCTTTAGGTGCAAAGGCAAGTATAACCCAGGGACGAATAAATCCTGTAAAAGCACCAGCGCTGGCGTGCAAGCCGGGCGTTCCGTAAAAGAAATCAACCATAAAGCCAGCCAGACACCCCAAAGCGACCAGATAAGGCACCGCCATTTGAAGCGGCAACAACAGGATAAAGATCGGCCACAAAATAATATTGAAATATGCACCGACTTTCACTGCAATGGCCTGGAACAGGAAGCCTTGAGCAGCGACCAGCCCGATAAAGCGCCAGATATGGGAAAACACGTTATTCATGGGCAACGCGCTGTTGCAGGCTGTCTATCTGTGATTTAAAAAGGTTGCTGACCACATACACATCACCCGCCGTTGACAAGTCCTGACTAAGGCGAACCTTCATTTGCAGAAAGTATGGATTTTCGTCGTCCTGCACAGGTTCGGTTTCTACTTTCCCCACCGGAATGCCTTTGGGGAAAATTTGAGAAAGTCCGCTGGTTTCGACCAGGTCGCCTGGTTTGATTTGAAAGTGCTTGGGGATAAAGCGCAACGTCATGACCGAAGGATCGCCGCCTTCCCAGACCAGTGATCCGAAGGCGTTGCCGTACTTGGGCAGACTCACGGAAACTTTTGTCTGGCGGTGCAGCACCGACATCACCATCGAAAACTCGTCATCTACGTGGCGCAAAATTCCGATGATACCACTGGCTGTTACGACGCCCAAATTCGGGCTTAACCCGTCTTTTGAGCCTTTGTTAATCATAATCCAGTTGGCCGAACCGCTGATATTATTCGCGATTACTTTGGCTGCGATGAATTCGTATTGAGGCCGGATGTGCTTTCTGCGGACAGACTCCACACATACACTTGTCTCATAATTAACGGTGTAAAAAGTATCGCGGTAAGGCACTTGCACCATTCTGGCATTGGCCAGTTGCGTCAACAAAACCGCATTTTCAGCCGTCAGGCTGTCAACCCGTGCCCTCAAACCGACATAATCGGAAAGATTCTGACGGTTTTCATTGATATCGCCTGCTACCAGGCCGGCACTATGCCCCCAAATAGAATTCTGGCGTTCATTGTACTGGACAATGACGTAAAAGCAAAATGCTTCCAGCAGTACGAATGACACAAAGCCGCCATTGCGCAGAATCAGTTGGAGGAGGGTCAGCACAGAGTCGGATTAAACGCTTTTTCTGTCAATCAGGAAAGAATACTGGTGCGTATTGCGCAAAGCCATACCTGTACCGCGAACAACGGCACGGAGAGGATCGTCAGCAATATGTACATTCAGCTTGGTCTTTTGCTCCAGGCGTTTGTCCAGACCGCGCAACAAGGCGCCGCCACCTGTCAGGTACAGGCCAGTACGATAAATGTCAGAAGCCAATTCAGGCGGAGTCAATTCGAGCGCTTTCAGAACGGCGTCTTCGATTTTGCTGATGCTCTTGTCGAGGGCATAAGCGTCTTCCTGATAGCTCACCTTGATTTGTTTCTGAATACCGGTCATCAGGTCGCGACCATTTACAGCATAATCCGCAGGCGGATTCTCCAGTTCGTGCAAAGCAGAACCTGCATTGATTTTAATCTGTTCTGCTGTGCGCTCGCCGATCAGGATATTATGCTCGCGCTTCATGTAAATCATGATATCGTTGGTCAGCTCGTCGCCCGCAATACGGATGGACTGGTCGCATACGATACCCGACAGCGCAATTACCGCAATTTCGGTTGTACCACCGCCAATGTCAATAATCATGTTACCCACCGGCTCTTCGATATTCAAACCGATACCCAGCGCAGCGGCCATAGGTTCGTGAATCAGATAGGTTTCTTTACTATCTACGTGGTCGGCTGAGTCGAAAACGGCGCGTTTTTCCACTTCTGTAATACCGCTAGGGATACAGATCACCATTTTCAGGTGGTTGAAAAAACTGCTGCGTTTGCCCACCATTTTGATCATACTCTGAATCATGGCCTCAGCAGCCTGAAAGTCGGCAATAACGCCATCTTTCAACGGACGAACCGTTTTGATATTTTCGTGGGTCTTCTCGTGCATTTGCATGGCACGATGCCCCGCTGCTATGGTCACGCCTGTACGACGGTCAATGGCTACAATTGAAGGCTCATCCACTACCACCTGGTCATCCACCATGATGAGCGTATTAGCAGTACCAAGGTCAACAGCTAATTCCTGCTTGAAAAACTTTAAAAAATTGAACACCTAAAACAAATTTGAAATGTGAGTCGGTTGGGAAGGGCATTGGGATTTACCCTGAAATTCGCGCAAAAATACGCAGGTTTTTGGGGAATAAGCTGCAAAACAGGCAGGCTTAATTTTAGAAATTTAGTATAAAATGACTATTTCATGTTATTTCTCCTGATGTTATCAGCCCCGGGAGGTTTTCCAACACGAAAAAAGTCGCTCACCTACTCCATTTCAATCAATAATTGACCTTTATCCACAGCAGCGCCTTGCTTCACCTGTATTGATTTAACAACGCCGTCGCCGGCAGATTTCAGGACATTTTCCATCTTCATCGCCTCCAGAATTAGCAAGGTATCACCCTTGCTAACGGCCTGACCAGGCTCTACTGCAATCTGCAAAACCAGGCCGGGCATAGGAGCCTTCACCGTATTTTGCTTGTGACTGCCGCCGATACTCAGGCCAAGTTGCTGGATCAATCGCTCATAATGGTCTGCAATATGCACCTTGTACGCCTCCCCGTCAATCCGGAAAGTATAGGTGCGGTTTAGCGCATCGGCATCCACCAGCGTAGCCGTACAGGATTTGCCATCGCGCAACACATGAAATGAGCCGTCAGGGTTCATAGCGATGTCCAGTTGGCGGGCATCTGAGGGCTGGGCTTCCAGTTCATGGCGATCATTAACGCGGATGCGGAAAGGCTCGGTGTGCATTTAAACCTGTTGTTTAAGAATTTTTGAAACGATGGAGCGATAATTGAATGATTACCAACGATTTAAAATATTGATGCTGCTAAAATTAAACGCCTTCAATCAGAGCGCAAGACCAATAAGTCATCGCATTTTTTCAGGTAAAACCAATTCAACAGCAAAGCAACATCCTAACGCTTCAAATTTCAAATTTTACCTTTTAAATTTCAAATTTTCTTCGTTCAGTGTTTTGTTTTAGCCAGGACTCCATCGCCTAACGACTGGATTACCGACGGATTGGCAATACCGGTATGGCGTTCCAGAACGACGCCCTGAGGGTCCAGAAAAAGTATGGTTGGCAGCGTTTTTACTTCATAGATTGCAGCAATGGTTTGCCCGGCCTCTGAATCGAAATCTGTCCTGAAATTCAGAAAATTCATATTCAAATACCTGAATACCTGCTCCTGTGTAAAAATTTCCTCTTCCATCACCTTGCAGGGCGCACACCACGAAGCGTAAAAGGTCACAAAAACAGGCTGCTGCTGCTGTTGTGCCATCTCCAATACCGGGCGCAAACGCTGACTATCTAACCAGGCCACATCTTTCCCCTCCGAAGCAACAGGTACGGATACCGGCGATGCAACGACGGGCGACGTCGGGTGTGATTTATGTTGTTGTGGCGTTGGCGCAGGTATCTGCCGCGGAGCGCGACAGGACATGACCAGATTTACCCAAACGAGTAAAAACAAAAAAAGAGGGCGAAATATCATCTCAGAGGTTGTTAAAATTTTCCTGCTGGATTCAAAAAGAGCAGATTTTGGCGATAGCCGATCCTTGTTTTCAGGGTGAAGCGGGGGGAGGCAGTCTGAAAAACAAGGGAAAGATGGCGGCAATAGATGCCTTTTTGAGCCCGTGAGGGAATTTTAAACAACCTCTCAGGCGGCGTTGGCTTCCGGCAACAGGCTGTGTTCCGTACGAACGCTTTCAATGAAGTTCAAAGTATCGTAAAGACCATTCAACAGCACCGCATTTTTCGGCAGTGAAACAGGCTGCGAGAATAATTGGACTCCGGTCAGCAAAAGTTTGCTGCCGACAGAGGTTTGTGCGGCATTGTCAATGTATGCCTGTACGGTTTGTTTATGCGGCGGCTCCTGTAAAATGGTGAATACATAATCGGGCCGCAGCGGCTGGCATACATCCCTGACATCATTCAGGCTGGTATTTGAACCCAGGTAGATGACGCGCTGCCGACGCGAACGCAGCAGGTATTGAACAAATAACAGGGTAAGTTCCTGATTTTCACCTTCCGGCGAGTACAACACGAACAGGCTTGCATCCTTGTTGATCTCGCAAGGCACCTGATCTATGGCTGAAATTATTTTTCGACGAATCAGGTTGGTCACAAATTTTTCATGCGCCGGACTGATGCTTCGTGTAATCCACAAAACGCTGAGCTTATCCAAAAACGGATAAATCAACTCAATCATCGTGCGCTCAAACCCGCTTTCAGACACATAAGTCACGAATATGCGCTCAAAGGCCGACTCGTCAAGGTTAATCATCGCCAGCGTGAGGGCATCAATTTGCGCGTTATGACTTTGATCGGCTGCCGTTAAATCAGCCACCAAACGAGCAATCTGATCAGGTGTCATTTCAGCGATTTTGCTGATTTTGAAGCCCTTACGATTCAATACTGCGACGTTCAATAATTGTCGCAAGTGCTCATCCGTGTAGTATCGAATGTTGGTGGCCGTGCGTGACGGGATAACCAGGTGATAGCGCTGCTCCCATATCCTGATGGTGTGCGCTTTTATCCCCGTGAGTTTTTCCAGATCCCGAATAGCGTAGATGGCCATTAGCCGTTGTTAAAATTTTGGATACAAAAGTAATACTTGTTAATAGTTTGGCTGCAAAAGTGAAAAACTATTCAACAGCATAAAAAGTTTAGAGGCATAAAATACGTTATTTCTTAAACAGCATTCAGCAGCGCGAAAAAGTTAAATCTGCACAAGAAGTTGCTTTAAAAAATATCGTCTTGCGAAGAATACCGTTTAATGGGTAAAAAAAAGATAGAAACGGAACGGTTTTTGTCCGTATAAAAGACGAAGCGGCACAAAATCTCCCTCCGAACGCCGTTTTCTGAAATTAACACCCGTTTTCTTGCGTTAGTGTAAAAAGACGGTACCTTTACCATCATTTTCATTCTGTTCGTCACATGATTTTTCAGTTCGGCAAGAAGAAAAACGACCTCGACACGAAGGACCAGGATCGGAAAAAACGCTCACTTGATGAGATTGAATCCGATCTCACGGTTTTGGGCAAGTCAGAAATGACGAAGTTGGGGGGCGGAAAAGACTCCACAAAACCATTTACGGACTTCCCCGACCTGCGCGACAGCCTCGGCGGGACCATTCCTCTTTAA
Source organism: Saprospiraceae bacterium (assembly GCA_020852155.1). Lineage (GTDB taxonomy): Bacteria > Bacteroidota > Bacteroidia > Chitinophagales > Saprospiraceae > M3007. The sequence continues at coordinate 12,268 of JADZBJ010000441.1, forward strand.
CATCTCATCCACGCATCGGTTACAGCCATAAGCGGAAATCAGGCATCATTAGCCTGGTTTCCGCTTTTTTAGTGCCCGGATTTTCATCCATTTCAGAAAAAATTGTCATCCTGAACGCAGTGAAGGATGACAAACCGTGTGTTTTTATTGCAAATTATTGATTTACAATAAATTAATAAATTTTCGTAAATACTTACACCCATTTCCGATGTGGCAGCAGCATTCATTGGTCGCCATATCGGAAATGGATGTTATAACTTATGAGACACCCTTAATTTCCTGATTTTCAAGGATTTACAGTCACAAGTCATTCAAAACCACTTTGGGTTGACTATTGGTGTTATAAACCGCTTTAAAGCACCGAATGTTCGATAAACGGCAATTGATCGGGATAATCCGTTGTGAAATGCAATCCGCGGCTCTCGCGACGATGCGAAGCAGAACGCGTGATGAGGTAAGCCACTGTAATCAGGTTGCGCAATTCCATGAGCTGCGGGCTGACTGCGGTCGTGCGATATAATTCCTCGGTTTCTTTATACAGCAGGTACAAGCGATCGAGCGCGCGCTGACAACGCACATTGGAGCGCACAATACCGACATAATATGACATGATTTCACGCAGTTCTTTCATCCCCTGCGTGATTAACACCATTTCTTTCGGGTCGGTTGTGCCTTCGGCATTCCAGTCTGGAATACCATCCTGAAACGACCATCCCTCCAATTTTTCATCAATATCATGCGCAATACGGTCGGCAAAAACCAGCGCCTCCAGCAATGAATTCGATGCCAGTCGGTTAGCGCCATGCAGCCCTGTACTGCTGCATTCGCCCGCAGCATACAACCTGTGGATACTGCTTCGGCCATGATCGTCCACTTTAATACCGCCGCACATATAATGGCAGGCCGGCACGACCGGAATCATATTCACCATCGGATCTATGCCGATGCTGAGGCATTTTTCATAAATAGTCGGAAAATGCGCCACGAAATCATCCTTATCCAGGTGACGGCAATCCAGATACATGCAGTCCGTACCGCGTTTTTTCATTTCAGAGTCAATGGCGCGCGCTACAATGTCACGCGGCGCCAGGGAAAGCCTCGGGTCGTAATGTTGCATAAACTCTTCGCCTTCCGCCGTTTTCAGGATGCCGCCATGACCACGTACGGCCTCGGACACCAGAAACGATGGATTTTCACCCGCCGGGTTATATAAAGAGGTCGGGTGGAACTGCATGAACTCCATATTTTCCACGCGGCCTTTTGCGCGGTAGGTCATGGCCACGCCATCGCCGGTAGCGATGACCGGATTGGTCGTGGATTTATACACTTGTCCACCGCCGCCTGTGCATAAAATGGTGACGCGCGACAGCAAAGTGTCTATTTCTCCGTTTTCCTTGTTGAGCGCATAACAACCGTAGCATTCAATATCGGGCGTGACGCGAATAATCATCCTGCCCAGGTGGTGCTGCGTAATCAGGTCGAGCGCGTAATAATGTTCGAGCACTTTAATGTTCGGGTACTTGGCGGCCTCTTCCATCAGGGTGCGCTGAATTTCCCAGCCAGTCAAATCCTTATAATGTAAAATACGGTGCTCGGAGTGTCCGCCTTCGCGGGCCAGGTCGTATTCCGTCGAGTTTTTTTCCTTGTCAAATCTCGCGCCCCATTCAATGATTTCGCGAACGCGCTCGGGGCCTTCTTCCACCACAATTTTCACAATATCCGTTTTGCAAAGTCCGTCGCCGGCATCGAGCGTATCGGCAATATGCTTGTCAAAATTGTCTTTTTCCAAATCCCAGACGGCAGCCACGCCGCCTTGTGCATAACGGGTGTTGCTTTCGCCCTCAACGGTCTTGGTGAGGACAAGAATACTGCGGTCTTTGTGTTTGCGGGCGGCCTTGATGGCAAATGTCAATCCGGCAATGCCAGAGCCTAAAACGAGAATGTCCGATTGAAGGCGCATGTGGGTTAATGTGGTGATGTGAGAATTATTTTTTTGCGGTTGAGCGCACTACAAAGGCTACTCCTGCTGCCAGGGCAAATCCGCCCAGTGCGCCAATGAACATTCGGGTGATGACCGGGCCAAGCGGCTGAGGCATCGGATTTTTTATAGCGTTTTCGATTTCAAGCATGCGCTCGCGATATTGATTGGCTTGTTGAGGGTCGCCGAGTCCTGCGTTCAGTTGTTCCTGCAATACCTTCATTTCCATCTGCATTTCCGTAACGAGCAAAGAAGGATACGCCAGATGAAGGCCATAATAAAACAACCAGTAGCCCAGATTTATCAAAACGAAGACTAAAAAAGGCGTGCGTACAATGGCCCTGAAATCTCGTTCAACACCGAATTCGGCGCAATCTTCCAGGGTAGCCTTGTACATAAAAACAAGGTAAATGATCATACTGGCCCATTGCAGGCCGGGATGGAAAAAATTTTCGGCTTTCGAAAAGTACAGCACCGCAAAAAAGGCGACGACGGCAACTGCCCCCAAAAGGCCGTAACGTAAAGATGGTTGCATTAAATTAGTGATTTAGTGGTAAGCGATTAGTGGTTAGTGATTATTTTTTATACACCTTAAATGATGAAAAACTAACCACTTACCGTTAACCACTAACCACTCAATTATTGTTTATTCGGATCGAGGCGCATAACCTCCGGTATTTTTTCCTGTATGGTTTTGGCGGTGACGCCAGCTTTTTTAGCGCGATCAACTTCTTCTTTTGCCGCTTTCAGGTCGCCTTTTTCAATATTAGCCACGACCTTGACGCGTACGGCTTCGACATTTGTCGGATTTCGTTTGGTCACGATGGTGGCGTGTTTGATGGCGGCATCATTATCGCCGATAGCCAGGCTGGATTGCGCGGCAGATTGTCGGAGTTTGGTGTTTTTCGGATCTTTTAACAACTGGTTCTCCAGTTCGGTTTTGCGGGCGGCAATAGCCTCGGAGGAATCCTGTAATTCAACGCGTTGTTTTTGGAGCCAGGCCCCGTCAGGGCTTTGTTTTTTGATGAGCACCTGTAAATCACGCTCGGCCTTTTCAGGTTGTCCGCTTTTGGTGGAGGCTTCTACACGCACGCGCAGGAGTTCCGGGCTAGCTTTTTCAGCATCGGGCGCCGCGCGTTCGAAGTCGGTTGCTGCCGAGGAGTATTCTTTCCGGCTGAAGGACAACGCGCCGCGATTGATCAGCGCTTTTCGGTTATTGGGCTGTATTTGCAACACCCGGTTATAAATGGCCTCTGCCGAATCGAGTTTACCTTGCTTTCGATAGTTTTCAGCCAGTTCGATCTGCAATTCGATGGCGGCTGAATCAACTGGAGCAGCGCCTGATTTTAAATCTGCCATAGCCACCGGCATGATGTCTTCCAGAAAGTTGGCAGCTATCGGGATATTGGCGCGGTTGCTGAGTTTGACAAACAGAAAACGGGTAACAGCCTCTACATCGCGGATCAGTCGCCCTTCGTCGTTCAGGCGCATCAGATTTGAGAGCGTTGTATCGCCGAAACTGTTGTCGTCATTGCCCCAGAGCAATTTATAGCGCAGGTCGAGTTTATAAGCGCCGCCTTCGCTGGTCTGGTTGATTTTACCCCAGACAATCATGTGCGCGCCGCATTCCCGTGCGATTTCGGCGGCTTCTTCCGGGGTCGGATATTTATTTTCAATATCGAATTTCTTGTTGATGACCGCACTGGCTTTGTCTCGCAGCAAAGATTTGTTGATATAGACATTCAAGCCGTCGGCAATATCGGTTTCGGGTTCTGACTTGGCGGTGCCAGTTTGTTTAAACGGCAGTACCAACACGCGCCAGGTAGCTGTTGGTGAAAATTTCGGGCAACTTTCCTCTACGGTTCCACTGAAAAAACGCCATAACAGCAATGCGCCAGCCAGGGCAACGATACCACCGGCCAGATAATAACGCCAGGCCTGACGCGACGATGGCTCGGCATTTCCGCCTGAAACAACAGGATCCGTCAGGGTGAACTTCCCGGCATCCACGCGTTGCAGGATATTCAGGGTGTTGTCTGTAATTTGATTAACGGCCAGGCGGGCATCATCGGCCGCCACAATGCCCTTGATTTGTTGCGCCTTGATCTGGTAATAATCAGCGAGGTTTACCCTTGCCGCCTGTGCCAGTTCCGTATAGCGTGCATCCTTGTCCAGTAGCGCAACCAACTGCTCCAGAGCAGGTTCGATTTCGCCATCCGTAATGCGTTTTTTGATCTCGGCAGTCATAGTAGTGTATCGTTTTTCAGGGGAAAAGGGTCGTCAAAGCGGGATAAAAACTGTTCAGGGAAATTTTTCCTGAAACGATTGATTATCAAACTGTTTTACTAAAAAAATTATGCGAATATCGGGCCATTTTGACATTCTGATAACGTGAAATCACGCATGGCCCTTTACCACAAGATTATCAATCAACCTGATTTCGCCGGCAAAGGCCGCCACACAGGCCACGATCAGTTCTGCATCATGCCAGTTTTGGACGCTTTGCAGGGTAATGCCATTCACTACCTCAACATATTCAGGGCGCAACCCGGCGCCGGCAATCCTGTCGGTGGCTTTCTGAATAACCACGGCTGCGGGTTCTTTTTTAAACTCGGTTTTTAACGCCTGTAATGAAGCATAAATAATGGGCGCAGCAGCGCGCATGTCGGGCGTCAGGCGAAGGTTTCGGCTTGACATCGCCAAACCGTCGGCCTCCCTGACTGTCGGGCACATCACGAGTTCGACGGGCAATTGCAGTTGTCCGATCATATTTCGAACAATGCAAAGTTGCTGATAATCTTTCTGGCCCATGTAGAGTTTATCCGGCTTGACAATGTCCAGTAGTCGGTTGACCACTGTTGCCATGCCCTGAAAATGTCCGGGACGGAATTCGCCCTCCATGACAGTGGCCAGCGCCCCAAAATCAAGGTGCAAAGTCAGGTCTTTTCCCGGCGGATATACCTCATCTACGGTGGGCATAAACAACGCATCGCAATGCACTGAAAGCAGCAATTCTGCGTCTTTCTCCGGCATTCGAGGGTATTTTTCGAGGTCTTTTGGATCGTTGAATTGCGTCGGATTGACGAAAATGCTGGCTACCGTAAATGTCTCATCACGTTTGGCCATCCGAATCAATTCCAGGTGCCCGTCGTGTAAAGCGCCCATTGTAGGCGCAAAACCGATATGTCGTCCCGCTTCCCGCTCCTGTTCGAGGCAGGTTTGTAAATCCTTTACCTTCCTGAAAATTTTCATGTGCTTACTTCAGGTTTTTATCCAGGTAGGATTCAATTTTTTCGAACAAATGCACCCTGTCGCGGCCCTGAACATTGTGCAAATGTTCAGGATAAACGAAATAGTCAATGGCTTTCCCCTTGCGCACGCATTCCCGAATATAGCGCAGGGAATGTTGCCATACCACCACATCATCAGAAGTGCCGTGAATCATCAATAAAGGCGCATTCAGGTTATCAATGTGGTTAAACAGGCTGTTTTTGGCATAGCCGTCCGGATTTTCGGCAGGCGAATCCATGTAGCGTTCGGTGTACATAATTTCATACATACGCCAGTCAAGCACAGGGCCACCGGCGATACCGCATTTAAAAACGCCCTTGGCTTCCGGGCGTGAAAGGAGCGACGTGGTCATAAAACCGCCATAACTCCAGCCATATACACCAATGCGGGCCGGGTCAATATAGGTCTGCGCCTTGAGGTAACTGACGCCGGCGAGTTGGTCTTCCATTTCACAGTCCGCCAGTCGGCGGTGAATGGCGCTTTCAAAAGCAAATCCGCGATTGGCCGAACCGCGGCCGTCGAGCACAAAGATGACATAACCCTGTTGGGCAAGCCTGTGCATCCAAAGGTCGGCGCCGGCAAGCCATGTGTTAGTCACCATTTGCACATGCGGGCCATTATAGACATAAACCAGTGCGGGGTATTGTTTTTTGGAATCAAAATCAGGCGGCAGGATCATCCGTGCATTGAGTTGGAAGCCTCCGGCTGAAGGCAGCGAAACAATACGCGTCAGGCCAATCGAATAGCCATCCAGCGGATTTTTAGCGCCAAAAACGATGCTGCGTTTTGGCATATCCTCTACAGGCTGTACATATACAAAGCGCGGGGTCGCCAGGCTGCTGAATACATCGAGACTCCATTCGCCCGTGCTGTTGACCAATCCGTTGTGAACGCCTTCATCATTATTCAGGCGTTTGGCAACGCCGGTTTCTATTTGAGCAACGTAGACATATCGGTTCAGCCCTGTTTCGTCGGCCATTTGGTAAAAACACTTTTTACCATCGGTTGAAAACCCATAGAAATTAGTCACCGGCATCGCGCCTGTGCTCAATTGGCGGATGAGTTTTCCGGTATTCAGGTCGTATAAGTACAAATGATTGTAACCATCGCGCTCGCTGGTCCAGATCATTTTTGTGTTGCTTCCGGGCACGAAACGGGCGGGCGTTTCAGGCTCAACCCATTTGTCGTTTTTCTCTTCAAGAATTGTTTTGACCAAAGCGCCTGTCGTAGCGTCGTATTGTTGTAAACGCAGGTGGTTTTGCTGGCGATTCAGCACTGCAATCAGCACATAGCGATCGTCGGGCGACCAGCTTACATTGGTGAGGTATTGTTCGGCGGGTTCGCCGGTTTGAAGCCAGACGGTAGCGCCTGTAGCCGTATTATATACACCGGTCGTGACGTGATGGCTTTTATCGCCAGCCATGGGGTAGCGAATTTTGCGCACCTGTGCCGGGAATGAATCCAGTACGTAACTCGGATATTCCGTGACCATGCTTTCATCCATGCGGTAAAAAGCAAGCAATTTACCGGACGGGCTCCAGTACGTTCCTTTGGAAATGCCAAACTCGTCGCGGTGTACGCTTTTACCATATACGATGCCTGGTTTTTCGCTTTTGGCCACCACTTGTTCCTTACCAGCGATGCTGATGCGCAGCTCATCGCCGACGGTATAGGCAGCATTGCGGGTTTTGTCGTGGTAGTCTATGTTAGCCGCGTCGGCGGGATGCCCGTTTTCACGAGAAAGTCCGCCGCCGAGTGTCAAGACAAAGACATCCTCCTCTGTCGAAAACCAGCATTGGTTTGCATCACTCCAGGTAAATGCCGGAAGCGCTTCCAGGTTCTTGCGGCCCATTTTAGTCAGGGCATCATTGATGCCAGCCCAAACATCCAGGGTATCTGTTTTGAGGTCGGCGGCGTTGACCCGCACGATTTTGCTACCAGCCACATGCGTAAACTGGCTGGTACCGGGAATCCACTGAAGTTGGCGCAAGTTGGCAGGAGCCAGGGGGCCACGGCCTTTCAGGATAGCATCCGACATGGTCAGCTTGTTTTGGGCTGACACGAAATTGAAGCTGATAATCAGCAGTGCAAAGAGCAGGAATTGTATTTTTCTCATGAAAAATCGTATATATAGTCAACCTAAAGTGGTTTTGAACGGCTCGCGTCTGTAAATCCCTGAAAATCAGGAAAATCAATCATGAAAATCTTCAAAAGCACTCAAATCAGGGTATAAAAGCGGGCAAACCTACGCTTTTCGCAAAGAATACGCGCAGGAAGCATCTTTATATGGACAAAAAGGTAAAATTTGGCGACCATCAAATCACCTGAAAACCATGCGCGTAGGGATCATCATCATCAATTGTAATGGTATTCAAGCCTGTACACATCGCCCAGCCTTCAATGCCGGGCCGGATAGCAGGCCGACCAGCGACACTTACTTCCTCTTCGATGGTACCGACGAAGACTGAACCGATGATGCTTTCATGTATAAAAGACATGCCGGGGCGTAATTTTCCTTTAGCATACCATTGGGCCATGCGCGCGCTGGTGCCTGTGCCGCAGGGTGAGCGGTCAATGGCCTTGTCGCCATAGAAAACGGCGTTGCGGGCCGTGGATTTTTCGTCAAGTACCTGGCCTGTCCAAAGCACGTGACTGGGGCCGGTGATGTTCGGGTTTTCAGGATGTACTACCGGATGGGTTTCGCGCAGGCGCTGACGGATTTCACGGCTCCAGGCGACAAGTTGCTCGGCCCTGAAATGTTCCAGTCCGGGGAAATTCGGCTGTGGATCAACGATCGCGTAAAAGTTACCGCCATAGGCAATATCCACTTTTAGAACACCCAGTTCGGGGCATTCTACCGTAACATTTTCGGCGGCCAGAAACGACGCTATATTCGTGAGTTTGACGGATTTAACTTTTTTGCCTTCCTGACGGTATTCCACTTCGACTAATCCGGCAGGCGTTTCGAGGCGGAGGCGTCCGGGCTGTTTGGGTCGAATCAATCCATGCTCCAAAGCGGCGGTAACCGTACCGATGGTGCCGTGCCCGCACATGGGAAGGCAACCGCTGGTTTCGATGAATAATACACCGATGTCGTTGGCCGGGTCATGCGGCGGATAGAGCATGCTACCGCTCATCATGTCATGGCCGCGCGGCTCAAACATGAGGCCGCGCCGAATCCAGTCGTATTCCCGCATAAAATGCAGGCGTTTTTCCATCATATTGGCGCCTTCGAGTAAAGGCGCACCGCCCGCTACCAGCCGGACGGGGTTGCCACAAGTGTGGGCATCTATGCAAAAAAAAGTATGGGTTGCCATGGCCCCAAAGATGAGGCATTTTGAAAAAACAAAAAGCGTTTCCGATCACCAATGGACGGAAACGCTTTTAACATACCTTTCGGGATGGAGTGCTGTTTAAATGCAACGCTCCACCGTACTATTACTATGTCTAATATAAATATTGGTTTTGTTTACTCTTTACAAACACCGCCTTTCAGGACAAAAACGCCTTCTTCGTTGCGGGTCATTTGAAGATCAAAAGAAGCGGCCAGCGTCTGTATGGCTGTTTCAACGCGTTGATTGACCAATGGCGCGGTGTAAGGGCAGTTGGTCACTGCTTGATTGTCCAACCTGATCTTGCAGCCATAATATTTTTCCATATCCTGAATTACGGCTGCAAGTGGTGTACTAACGAAACTAAGGCCATCGCGTTGCCAGGCCAGTTCGTTCATGGTGGTGGGCTGAAGTAGTGCGCTTTTTGCGGTTTTATGACTAAAGACACCGCGTTGACCTTTTTGAAGAATCAGGCCGCGTTGTCCGGGTTGTGGGTCGAATCGAACTTTTCCGCTTTGCACCAATACCGACCATTCATCCTGTCCAGGTATGGCCTGCACATTGAATTCGGTGCCCAGCACTTCCACGTGGCCTCCGTTATTCAAGGTGATGCGGAAAGGTTTTTCGGGATTATGAGCGACCTCAAAATACGCCTCGCCAATCAGGGCGATTTCGCGTGTATTTGAGGTAGAAAGATTGGCATTATAGGCTATTTCTGCGCCTTTTCGCAACCACACGCGTGATCCGTCGGGCAAATCAATCCGTCTTTTATCTTCTTGTTGAACGGCTACCTGAATGACATTCTGTTTAAATATCTGGTAGGATTTCATGCCCCAGACAGCCAGCAGCAATAATGCCAGCGAGGCAGCGACTTTCAGCAGTTGGCGGGTAGAGAAGGCGTTCGGGCGTTTGACGACCGTTAATTCCGGCTCATTGATTCGGGCAGTAATTTTTTCAAAATCACGGTCCAGATCAATGTTGACTTGCGGTTGCCAATGGTCGGCGGCATTCCAGGAGCGACGGATGTCTTCGGCGGTCCTGGCATTTTCAGGAGAAAGGCTCATCCACGCTTTAAGGGCAGTGGCCTCGTCCGGCGTGATGTCGCCGGAAAGTTCCTTAATGATGAGCCATGTATAGTCTTGCTGCTGCATTCGTTTTTGATCAATGGTATTGATTCGGTGTTTACAAAGGGAAGACAAACTGTTGGGGCCAATCCCCTATTTGCTCATCACCTTAATAGCCACAAAATGACAATGGAAGACATTTGGCCGTATCGGGTGAGGGTTTCGCGGAGGGTTTTCATGGCTTTGGTGAGTTGGTTTTCGATGGTTTTGACACTGATGCCGAGTTGTTCTGCGATTTCACGGTGCGACATTTGTTCGAAGCGGCTCAGGGTAAACACAATCCGACATTTTTCCGGCAGGTTTTCGATGGCCTGGTGTAAAGCCGTTTCGAGTTGTCCTTGTTGTTCCCGGATTTCAGCATCGGTTTCTTGCGTATCGGCTTCATTGTGCCATTGCTGATCGTCGGCTTGCAGGTCAATTCGCTGTTGCGTTTTCAGGAAGTTGATGGCGCGGTTAACCGCTGCCCGGCGAAGGTAGGCATGCAGGGAAGTATGCACCTGAAGGGTTTCGCGCTTTCGCCACAGTTCGACAAAAACTTCCTGCGCTATGTCCCGACAGGTGTCCTCATCGCGAATCAAACGGCGCAAATCGCGCACCAGCCCAATGTAGGCAAGGTCGTAAATACGCCTGAGCGCTTGTTCATCGCCCGCCTTCAGGGCCGACAGCAGCGCACGATCAGCAGATGAATCCAATGTAGGGGGCATTTTTTTTAAAAAAATTATTATTTTGAAAAGCGATAAATTGAAAAGCGCGTTTGAAATAAAAGAAAATAAGATTAATATTTTAAAAAACAATATTTTACAATGAACTCAAATTCAGCATTTACCACCTTTAATTTGAGGGGCTGAAAGAATTACTTTTTGTTGAATTGCATAGGGGATTTTTTGTCTCGCTTTGTCATTTAAACGCTTTCTGTAATCACCACGAACATTCAAGTATTCGATAAATCTGAACGATGGACACAAGAACTACTTTGGCAGTATTGGACAACAGCGCACTTTTTGCTGTTTTAAGTCCTGAAGAACGCACTATGATCCAACACAATAGTGCAGTTGTTAATTATTCAAAACATCAGGTATTATACAAACCGGGCCAAACAGCAGACAAGGTGTATATCCTGACCAAGGGCATTGTGAAAGTTGCCGTCCATGCTGAGAAGAAGGACATTATCAAATATGTCGTTCGTCCGGGCAACCTTTTTGGCGAGTCATGCCTCACTGGAGATACGCAGCGTCGCGATTTTGCGTATGCTATGGATGAGCAGATCGAAGTATTTGAAATGCACGCTCCTACGGTTTTGGCGGTGATGCGCAGCAATTTTGCTTTTGCTCAGTCTTTGCTGCACTTTTTGGGCGAAAGACTTCGCTACACCGAAACGCAACTGGAAAATGTGGTGTTGAAAGATTCAAAGAGCCGTATTCTGGAATTTTTGCATCAAATGGGCATTGAAATGGGGCGTAAAGTAGGCCTTGAAACCCTCGTAAAACACAACATGACCCACCAGGATATTGCTGATCTGACTGGTACAAGTCGCCAAATGGTGACGGCAGTATTGAATCAACTCAAGCGCTCAAACATACTGTACTTCAATCGCAAAAAAATTCTTTTCCGCGATTTGAATGCACTGCCCATCGCTGTTTGAGTTGTTGATTTTGGCAGTTTTTTGCTTCATACGATAGAATAAGGTTTATTCGAGCGGCGTGCAAAGGCACGTCGCTTTTTTTATGCCACGATTTAAGAGGTTGTTTAAAACCACTATGGGGTGACTAAAACTTAAACCTGCCACACCTACAAATAATCCACATCCACCGCGTAGGGATAAGTCATGAGGTATTCCAGCGCTTTTTCAATTGGAAAGCCTTCGAAAACCACTGCAAACAGCATGTCCGTGATGGGTGTGTGCAGTTTGTAGTACCTTGACAGTGCATGTGCTATGCGCAAGGTTCGTACGCCCTCGGCCAGTTCAGGCATATTGGATCGAATGTACTCCGTGGTTTCGCCTTTGGCCAACCGAACACCGAAAGTATAATTTCGGCTATTGGTACTGGTAGCCGTAGCGACCAGATCGCCGATACCGGCCACTCCGATGAACGCATGGCTTTGTGCGCCAAGGGCTTTGCCGAAGTACACCATTTCTGCCAGACCTTTGGCGATAAGCAGCCCCTGCACATTTCTGCCCAGCCCCATACCTCCGAGTACGCCAGAACCCAGGGCTATGATATTTTTCAATGCCCCGGCCAGTTCTGCGCCGAGAATGTCATAAGAGCCAAAAACATGAAATTTCGAACTATTCAGGGCGTGTTGTCCGGCGTGAATCACCTCGCGAAAACGGCTGCCAATTAATGTTGCTGCCGGTTGTCCGGCCATGATTTCAGCCGCCAGGTTCGGGCCGCTCAAACAGCCGACACGGACCACGCTGGTTTCCTCCAGAATCACTTCGCTCATGGTGCGCACATCGCTACGGCTCAGGGTCAGGTGCGGATCATCCAGGTCTTCCTCCGTGATATTTACCAGATCAAGCCCTTTTGTACCATGTATGACCATGTGGTGCGGCCTTAAATGCGGCGCTAAAGCCTGAATCATGGAGCGGAAACTATTCGACGGCACCATCGGAAAAATCAACTGACAGCGCTGTGCCAGTTCCTGAAGGTCGCTGGTAGCCCTTACGCGATCACCCAATTGTACACCAAGGTGTTTACGAGAGGAATTGATTTCGTCAACGAGGTCGGCCTTGCGAGTGAACAGCAATACATCCGTATTCATCGCCAGCAGATTAGCGATGGATGTTCCGAAGCTGCCCGCTCCGAGCACGCCCGTCATTGATGTCTCACCGACAGCCATATTAACAGTTTAATGCGCCGCAGACCGAAATGACCTGGCCGCTGATGTAAGCCCCCATGTCGGAAGCCAGGAAAACGCATGTGTTGGCCACGTCATCGCCGCTGCCAAAGCGCTTGAGCGGAATGCTGGCCAAGTAGGCTTCGCGGGTTTTGTCATCCAGCGCATCTGTCATTTCAGTGGCAATAAACCCTGGCGCAATGGCATTGCAGCGAATTCCACGCGAGCCGTACTCCTTGGCAATAGATTTTGAAAAACCGATAATACCAGCCTTGGAAGCGGCATAATTGGCTTGTCCCTGCTGCCCGAATACCCCCACGACAGAACTCATATTAATGATGCTGCCGCCTGTGCGAATCATAGGCTTGAGCGCATGCTTAGTCAGGTTGAAAACCGACTTGAGGTTGGTCTGAATGACTTCATCCCACTGCTGCTCAGTCATGCGCAGCATGAGGGTGTCGCGTGTAATGCCCGCATTGTTGATCAAAATATCCAGACGACCGAAGTCTTTGATGACGTCTGCTATCAATGTTTCGGCTTGGGCATAATTGCCTGCATCGCTTTTGTAGGCGCGGGCCATATCACCCAACTCCTCGGCCAGTGCATTGGCACGAGCCGCCGAGCCTTCAGAAACATAGGTAAAAGCGACTTTTGCGCCTTGAGCCACAAAGCACCGTACGAGCGATTCGCCAATACCGCGCGAGCCGCCTGTGATGAGGGCAATTTTTCCTGCTAATAATTGCATGTGTTATTATGGATTCGATTGTTTTGATTTATTCACTACGAAGATGCACTAAGGAAATCCGCATAATCCGTGAACATCCGCGTCATTCGCGTTTTCACCACTAAGGCACTAAGATTCACGAAGAGGCACTAAGAAAATCCGCGCAATCCGCAAACATCCGTGTCATCCGCGTTTCATTAATTCAGTCTTTCATAAATACCGGCGATTCCCTGGCCGCCGCCGACGCAGGCTGTAACCATGCCGTAGCGTTGATTGCGGCTGCGCATTTCATTGAGCAACTGAACGCTCAATTTAGCGCCGGTGCAACCCAGCGGGTGACCCAAAGCTACCGCGCCGCCATTGACGTTAACAATGTCAGGGTTGAGGCCAGCCTCTTGAATAACGGCGAGTGCCTGTGCGGCAAATGCCTCGTTCAGTTCGACTTGCTCAACCTGATTCAGGGTCATTCCTGCTTGTTTCAGGGCTTTCGGGATGGCCGCACAAGGGCCAATACCCATATAGAGCGGTTCAACACCAGCCACAGCACAGGATGCGAGGCGGGCGATGGGCGTCAGACCCAGTTCTTTGACCATACGCTCGGACATCACGAGCACAAAAGCAGCGCCATCAGAAGTTTGTGATGAATTGCCTGCTGTCACGACGCCGCCATTGGCAAACGCAGGGCGCAGTTTGGACAGCCCTTCGAGGGTTGTTTCGCGGCGTACGCCTTCGTCAATGGTCACGACTTGCTCGCGTTCTTTGCGCTTGTCGTTTTCGACCCAGACTTCTTTGACTTTGACGGGCACAATTTGTCCTTCAAATTTCCCGCCGTCAATGGCTGCGGCTGCTTTTTGGTGGCTGCGCACTGAAAATTCATCGGCGGCTTCACGGCTGATGTTCCATTTTTTGGCGACGGCTTCAGCCGTCAGGCCCATGCCCACCAGATAATCCGGTGTGTTAGCCGCGATGTTGTAGTTCGGCGCCAGTTTGTAGCCCGTCATGGGGATGAGCGACATGCTTTCTGCACCGCCGGCAATGTAGCATTCGCCCATGCCTGCGCGAATTTTGGCGACAGCAATACTGATCGTTTCCAATCCGGATGCGCAGTATCGGTTGACGGTCATGCCTGGCACGTCTTTGCCGAGCGCGCGTACTGCGATCAGGCGGCCGATTTGCAGGCCTTGTTCGCCTTCCGGGTTGGCGCATCCGACGATCAAGTCGTCAACGCGTTTGGCATCGAGGGCTGGCACCTGAGCCATCAGGTGATTGATGACGTCAATGGCCAGATCATCCGGGCGATAACCTTTGAAACTGCCTTTGCCGGCTTTGCCGACTGCCGAGCGGAATCCGCTTACGATATATGCTTCTTGCATGGCTTGGAATGAATTTTCGATGAAAAGTCAGGTTTTAAAAACCTCTTTTGGCTGACAATGTTTAACCAGGATTCAAGTGATTTTGAAGATTTTCAGGATTGATTACTTGATTTTCAAGATTTACAAACGTTGTTCGTTCAAAACCACTGTATAAATATACATCATTTGCGGCAGCAAAACAAAGCCAAAAACTGCTGCTATCCAAATTTAATGATTATGCCAGTCAATTGGTACGAAGGTCGAATTAGTAAAATAGACGAAACTGCGCCGCATGTGCGCCGTTTTTGGGTGGAAATTCCGGAGTTGGAACATTTTAATTTTCAGGCAGGGCAATTTGTCACGCTGGATTTGCCGATAGGCGACAAACGCCTTCAGCGCTGGCGCAGTTACTCTATCGCTTCAGCGCCTGACGGCAGTAACCAGTTCGAATTGTGTATCGTTCGGGCGAGCGAAGGTCAGGGCACACGCTATATTTTTGATGAAATGACCGTCGGTTCGACCA
This sequence comes from Saprospiraceae bacterium, assembly GCA_020852155.1. Classification (GTDB taxonomy): domain Bacteria; phylum Bacteroidota; class Bacteroidia; order Chitinophagales; family Saprospiraceae; genus M3007. The sequence goes on from JADZBJ010000441.1 coordinate 27,430, forward strand.
TGCGTTTCAAGGGGCCTGACGGGGCCTTTGTTTTACCCGAACAACCGGAAAAAGACCTCGTATTTATCTGCACCGGCACGGGTATCGCTCCATTCCGAAGCATGATACTGGATTTGAAGAACACAGGCCGTCTGACCCGGAAAACGCATCTGATTTTTGGTTGCCGCACGGAGGCCGATATTCTGTACAGGGACGAATTCGAGGCGCTGGCCCGTGAAATTCCCGGATTTCAGTATGATGTTGCCCTTTCGAGGCAGGAAAACTGGCCGGGGCATCGTGGGCATGTCCATGAAATTTATCTGCAACAATATGCTGACAAACGAGCCGATGTGTCTTTCTATCTTTGCGGCTGGAGCAGCATGATTGATGAGGCCGTGGCCAACCTGTTGGTGACATTGGGTTATGATCGGTCGCAGATACATTATGAATTGTACGGTTAAGTACTTTTCAATCATGTAGCACCACCGTAGCGTGCCAAACGAATTTGAATTTTCAGAAGACAGTCATTGGGCTACTTTCGATGATGAAATGCCCGACACCTCACGGAGCGAAGCAATAGAAGCGCCCGAAGGCCCGCATGTGCCTATGCGCGAGTCATTCCCGCCAGCAGGAAGCGAATACATGGGCGGCGCCAGCGATGGCTGGGAGTATCGGACGGTTTTTGGCGGCTCGCGTCTGGCGGCGACGTACGATATGCTTCGAAATTTTTTAAAGGAAGAAGGCTATGGCGATATTCCATTGCCCGCCAACGCCGATGAATTGAAACGCTTTCGTCGGCCCAGACAAGCGCAATTGCAATTATTCCTCGAACAAGGTTACGTTCACAATCCGATAAAAATTCTTTTTCCGGCTGATCGCCGGCAACGGAACAACCTGATTCTGTGTATTTATAATGAAAAAATGCCGGGCCATCTGCTGCGTTTTCACGGATTAGAACCTTTGTGAAGAACATTAGACTTGTGCCAGATTTTCCATCCTGAAAAATACGTCGGGAGCAAATGCGTTTGATAGGCACTCTCCGAAAATATTAACATTTATTCGGGAATTTTCCCCTTTTCACTTCGACATCTTTACACCAACGATATGGCCAAAATACTCTGGGCTGACGACGAGATTGATTTGCTCAAGCCCCACATCATGTTTTTGCAATCCAAAGGCCACGAGGTGGTCACGGCCTCCAATGGCCCTGATGCTTTTGAACTTTATCAGGAGCAGGCAGCCGACATTGATCTGGTTTTTCTGGACGAAAGCAGGCCCGGCCTGACAGGACTGGAAGTCCTGCCGCGCATCAAGGAAATCAACGCCTCCGTCCCGGTGGTGATGATTACCAAAAACGAAGCGGAACACGTCATGGAAGAGGCCATTGGTTCGCAAATTTCGGACTACCTCATCAAACCCGTCAACCCCAACCAGATGCTCCTGACCCTGAAAAGGCTTATGGACAACAAGCGCTTAGTGAGCGAAAAAACGGCTTCGGATTATCAGCAGGAGTTTCGTCAGATTTTCATGCAAATCACGGGCGGATTGAGCCATCAGGAATGGGTGGAAGCCTACAAAAAAATTGTCAACTGGGAGTTGAAAGTGGACGCCAACCAGGCATCCGGCGTGACCGACATCCTGGCCCAGCAGAAAGAGCAGGCCAATACCGAATTTTCAAAATTTGTCGGTAAAAACTATTTCGACTGGGTGGACAAAAACAAGGAAATTGGCCCTGTAATGTCGCATTCCATGATGCGCAAGCACATATTTCCACATATCGGTCAGGGCACACCCACCATTGTTGTTCTGCTCGACAACCTGCGTTTCGACCAGTGGAAAACCATCGAACCGATCATCAACGAGCAATTCAAAACCGAAAACGAAGGTTATTTTTTCAGCATCC
>JADZBJ010000442.1 GCA_020852155.1 Saprospiraceae bacterium
CGTTTTTAATGGTATTAAAACAATGCGGGCAGGCCGTGACGATCTTTTTAACGCCATACATATTGAGCGTTTCAATATTCATCGTTGCGGTCATTTGAAACAAAAACTCATTGCCTGCTCTGCGGGCCGGATCGCCGGTGCAACGCTCGTCGCTACCCAGAATAGCAAACTGAACGCCGGCATGGTTCAATACCTCGCACAATGCGCGGGTAACTTTTGGAGCGCGCGCGTCAAAACTGCCGGCACAACCTACCCAAAACAGAATTTCCGGTTCCTTGCCTTCGGCGGCCATTTCCGCCATTGTATATGCTACCATTTTTTGTAAAATTGGTTATTTGTGTATCTGGTTATTTGGTTATTTGTGTAACTGGTTAATTGTTGCGTTTTTTCAAATAACCAAATAACCAGTTACACAAATAACCAAATAAAATCACTTCACAATAACGCCGTTTTTCACCTTGAATCCGATGACGCGCACCTTCATGATATTTTCGGTCGGGTTAGCATCAAGCACCAGAAAACTGGCTTCGTAGCCTTCGGCGATGCGACCGATTTTACGATCAGGGAAAACAGCCTGTGCTGATTTTTCGACGAGCAAATTTAGCAAACGCGGGCTGTATGTAATGCCCAAACCGAACCAATAATTCATTTCGGCGCGAATAGTCCGTATAGCATCGTCGGAGCCAGTCACCACATTGACGCCTTTTTCGAGCAAGCGGTTGAATGTTTTGCGGTGCCAATCCTGAACGACGGTTTTAGCGCCGAGTTGCTGTGCGTGATTAAACAGCGTCACAACCGGTATTTTTTTCTTGGCGAGTTTTTTCAAATCGGCATCGTCGAGTTCGAAACGATCGGTTTTGCCAGAGCCATCCCAGTTATTGCCAGGATAATTCGCCAGGCCGTCAGCGCCGAGTTTCAAGGCCAATCGGACATCTTCTGCTGTTTCAACGTGTGCGTACACCCGCAGGTCGGCTTTGTGGGCTTTTTTAATAATCATTTTCGCAACGTCAGGCGACAGACCTTTGCCTTCCTTGCCGCCGTTTGCGGCAGCATCCAAAAGGTAGATGGAAATGACATTGGGCTTTTGTGCAGTGATTTTGCTCCAGTTGGCATTCAGGGCATCTTTGTTATCAATAAACCAGTAGCCGTCGCCGAGTAATTTTCGGCTGTTTTTGATTTCATCGTATCGGCTTCCCCATTGTTGCGGGTTCTTGATGCCCGCGGCAGGGCCTTCGTATTTTACAAAGGGGTAACCCAGTGTACAGGTAATCGGGCCATTGGCAAAAGCGACGTCGGGCGTATTGGGCTTGCCGGATACTTTATCAACCGCGGCGCGTGCTTCGGCTGTATTGGCCAGCGTTTGAATGTAAAATACGCCATCGTTGTAGTACATTTTCAATTGCTGCTCAATCGAGCCGACATTACCCAAGCTGGATGAGTGCACATCGGCCATTGGTGGCACGACATACCGGCCAAGCAGATCAATGGTGGAGTCAATGTTGGCAGGGGCTTTTTTGCTCAAAATGCCGTTGGAAACATACCATGTTCCAGATACAAAGGTTTCTCCATTGTACCAGTTACCATTCTTGAATTCTAAATTTTTGGGATTGGATTGCCCCCATAACGCAGTACAGAAAGCGATCAGGAACAGCAGTAAAAATTGCTTTTTCATCAAAATGAATGATTGATTAGACAGACATCATCGAGCATATTGCTCCATAGTTGAGCACACAGCCGATAAAACGCGGCAAAACTACACTGTTTTAATACAAAAATGATTCATTCACAAGTCGTTTGGTGTACATTTGCCCGATACCAACCGCGCTTGATGCGCATATCTGCCTATATGCGAACGCTTTACCTCGTCCGCCATGCCAAATCCAGCTGGGATTTTCCGGGACTACGAGATTTTGACCGACCGCTCAATGAACGCGGCCAGCATGATGCCCCGCGCATGGGGAAACTACTGGCCCGTGACGGGGTCAAGCCCGATCTGATGATCAGCAGTCCGGCTAAAAGGGCCATTAGCACCGCCATTTGTTTCGCAGAAGCCCTCGGCATAGAAGAAAAGTCTATCAAACGCGAAATGGATATTTACGAGGCGTGGCCTCAGGAGTTGCAGCGGATTATCAGCCAACTACCAGACGACGCACGAATCGTTCTGTTGTTCGGACACAACAATACACTGACTGAAGTAGCCAATATTTTCACCGACGACCTGATTGAAAATGTGCCAACCTGCGGCGTCGTTCGCATAGAATCCGACGCTGAAACCTGGAACAAGTTTTATGAAGGGAACAGCCGCGTTACAGCCTGCTTTTTCCCGAAAGATGTGCTGTGAATTTGTTGTGTGGTTATTTGGTTATTTGTTGATCTGATTATTAGATACTCACGTTGTTGAAAGAACCAAATAACCAACTCCACAAATAACCAAATCCCCAGTTCAACGAACAAACAACTCAACATACTTACTTACATATGGAAAGAGCCGATTTAGTCGAATTGATTTTCAGAAAAAAAACTTTTCTATGCGTCGGGCTTGATCCTGAGATCGGCAAATTGCCGACGCATTTGCGCGACATGGGCGTAAATGGCGTATTGGAATTCAATAAGGCAATCATTGACGCTACGCGTGAATATGCTGTTGCCTACAAACCCAACCTTGCCTTTTTCGAAGCCTTGGGGCCGGATGGCTGGCGCATTTTTGACGAAACAGTTCGGCACATCGGGCCTACACATCTTGTCATTGCAGATGCCAAACGGGGCGACATTGGCAATACCAGCCGAATGTACGCTGATGCTTTTTTTCACCGATACGGCTGCGACGCCATCACCGTAGCGCCTTATATGGGCGAAGATTCGATTAAGCCGTTTCTGGATTTCAAGGGTAAATGGACTATTTTGCTGGGCTTGACTTCTAATACCGGGAGTGACGATTTTCAAAAAAAATGGCTCGCCGACGAGCGCAAGCCGCTGTGGGAAACCGTTTTGCAAAAGGCTGTACAATGGGGCACGCCGGATCAACTCATGTTTGTCATCGGAGCGACGCACCCCGAAGCCTTCGCCCGGGTGCGCGCCATTGCGCAGGATTATTTTCTGTTAGTCCCCGGTGTCGGTGCGCAGGGCGGTGACCTGGCAGCGATCTGCCAACATGGTCTGAATGACCAATGCGGATTACTGATCAATGCATCCAGATCAATCCTGTATGCAGGAGCAGGTATTGATTTCGCTGAGCGGGCTGCTGCTGAAGCCTCTAAACTTCAACAGCAAATGGTTGTTTATTTGTAATTGTTTACCAAAAACACAACCTATGTCCATTCAAATTATTCCAGTAGAACAACAAGGCCGCGGCGCCTTTAACGGCGGAGAAATTGTCGAAAATAAGCCTATCGGATTTCCACAAGACCGATCTTCCATTCGGCCTTATTCCAATTTATTTTACTGGGCGCATGCCAAATCATTGACCGACAGCACCATCGGTCTGCATCCGCATCAGGGTTTTGAAATATGTTCTTTCGTCTTGAAGGGAAATATTCGTCATTTCGATACGAAACTAAATGACTGGAAACCACTGGAAGCCGGCGATGTGCAAATCATCCGCGCCGGCAATGGCATCAGTCACTCGGAATGGATGGGAAAAGATGCCGAAATGTTTCAAATCTGGTTTGACCCCAACCTGCAAAAAACACTGGAGCAACCCGCCAGTTACGACGACTATAAATCTGCTGATTTTCCGACTTCAACACCCGACGACGACCTGAGTATAACCACACTGGTTGGCCAGGGCAGCCCGTTTCGTATGGATACGCCCGGCATACAAGTATTGCGTATTCAAATCGGCGCAACGCGATATCCAATGACCGTGAATGAAGGATTTATGGCTTCGGCTTATGTCCTGGAAGGTCAGGCATTGATCAATGATCAAAACATCCGGCAAAGCGATTTTGTGCTGGTACAGGATGAATCTGATCTGACAATCGAATCAATGTCCGGGGCTGATATCTTTGTCATTATTTCACCCGTCCAACCAGGTTATCTGACCTACGGGCAAATCATGAAATCCAGAACGCACGCATGAATGTAGAACAATTCAGGACTTTTTGCCTGTCTTTAAAAGGTGTGACGGAAGATTTTCCGTTTGATGAGCATACGCTGGCACTACGTGTCATGGGTAAAATTTTTGCCCTGACTGGTCTGGATGATACAAGTTTTCAGGTTAACCTGAAATGCGACCCCGATTATGCACTGGAACTACGCGAGCGTTACCCGGAAGTACAACCTGGTTATCATATGAATAAAAAGCACTGGAATACCGTGGATTTCGAGGGCAGTTTGAGCGATCAAATGCTCATGGATATCACGCGGCATTCCTGGGAGCAGGTCGTAAAAACCCTGAAAAAAGCAGAACAGCAGACTTTATCCGTAAACCCATGACTGAAGTCATGGGCGAATCATAAACCCACGACTTTAGGCGTGGGGCACAGCATCAACCCGCGTCTTCGGCCGTGGGGCATAGCATCAACCCACGACTTTAGTCGTGGGACACAGCAGCATCCCGCGACTTCGGCCGTGGGACACAGCACCAACCCACGACTTTAGGCGTGGGGCGAATCATCAACCCATGACTGAAGTCATGGGCGAATCATTAACCCACGACTTTAGTCGTGGGACACA